>JAQVYX010000014.1 GCA_029004715.1 Acidaminococcaceae bacterium
CTGGACACGCTGTGCTACAAGCAGAAAAATTATTACCGGATTTTGTGGGAACAGCACTTATTTTGTGCGGAGATACGCCTTTGCTAGAAGGGCACGAGCTCAAAAGCTTTTATGAAATGCATAAGGAAAGTGGTGCGGCAGCTAGTGTATTGACTGCTTGCACTGATAGCCCTGCCGGTTATGGTCGCATTTTACGAGATGCTGACAATAATGTTAGTGGTATAGTAGAAGAGAAAGATGCTAGTGCTGAGCAAAAGGCTATTCGTGAAATAAACACGGGTATTTACTGTGTAGAGTCTCCGTTGTTATTTGAAGTATTGCACACTTTGTCCTGCAATAATGCCCAAGGAGAATATTATTTAACGGATATTTTACTTAAATTGCGTGAAAAACATCAGAAAATTTGTGGCATAGCTACAGAAGATTTTCCTATGATTATGGGTATTAATTCTCGTAAACAGTTAGCAATAGCCGAAAGTATTATGCGTAATCGCATTCTTGATAAGCTTATGGACAATGGGGTAACCATTATGGATCCTGCTAGCACATTTATTGAAGCTTCAGTTGAAATTGGCAGGGATACTATTATTTATCCTTTTACTTGGTTGGAAGGCCAAACTAAGATTGGTGAAGACGCCATTATTGGACCAAATGTGCGCTTAGAGAATGTGGAAGTTGGAAATGCAACACATCTGCAATTTTTGTATGGACACGACTGCAAGGTGGAAAAACAAGTAACGGCCGGTCCTTATGTGCATTTGCGCCCTGATACGGTAATCAAGGATAATGTGAAAATAGGCAATTTTGTGGAAGTAAAAAATTCTACAGTTGGTGTTGGCAGCAAATTGCCGCATTTGACTTATATTGGTGATAGCGACATTGGTAATAGTGTAAATATGGGTTGCGGTTGCATTACGGTAAACTATAATGGCAAGAAAAAATATCGCACAACTATAGAAGACAATGCTTTCGTTGGCTGCAATAGCAATTTAGTTGCACCTGTTAATATAGGAAAAGGCTCCTATGTGGGTGCAGGTTCTACTATAACGAAAGATGTTCCTGCTGACGCACTCGGGGTAGGACGTATACGCCAGATTAATATAAAGAATTGGGCAGAAAAATACCGTAATAGTTAAAATAGCGGTTGTCACAAGTTCCAATGAGTTGTATACTTTTAGTGCGAATGATTAATTTCGAAAAAAATAATATGGAGGTATGGGCATGTTTGAAGAAACAGGCAAATCAATGAGAATTTTTTCAGGTAACGCGAATCCTGATTTAGCTCGAGAGATTGCTGCTTATTTAGGTACTACAGTGGGGGATGCGGTAATTAACCGTTTTAACAATGGTGAAGTGCAGGTTATGATTAACGAAAGTGTTCGTGGTAAGGATATTTTCGTGGTTCAGCCGACTTGTGGTCCTAATGTTAACGATAATATTATGGAATTGCTCATTATGTGTGATGCGTTTAGGCGTGCTAGTGCCAAACATATTACAGCCGTAGTTCCTTTTTATGGCTATGCACGTCAAGATCGCAAGGCACGGGGGCGCGAGCCTATTACCGCTAAACTTATGGCGGATTTGATGACTTGCTCAGGTATTACCCGTTTAGTTACTATCGATTTGCATGCAGCACAAATTCAAGGTTTCTTTAACATTCCCGTGGATCATATGCCGGGTGGACCTATTTTAGCAGACTACATGAAGGAAAAAGGCATGAGCGAGAATGATATGGTTGTTGTTTCTCCTGACTTAGGCGGTGTAAGCCGTGCACGTTCAATTGCTACACGTCTAAACTGCAGTATTGCTATTATTGACAAGCGTCGTCCGGAACCTGGTGTTGCAGAAGTTATGAACTTGATTGGTGCTGTTGATGGTAAAGTAGCTATCATGGTAGACGATATTGTTGATACAGCCGGATCATTAACTGAAGGAGCTAAAGCCTTAAAAAAATTTGGGGCCAAAGAGATTTACGCTTGTTGCACACATGCTGTTTTAACTGATCCGGCCCTTAGCCGCATTGCTCAATCAGATATTAAAGAATTAATTGTAACAAATACGATTCCGTTGCCTCCTAACAAAAAACATCCCAAAATCAAGGTTTTGTCTGTAGCTCCGATTTTAGCTGAAACTATAATCCGCATCTACAACGAGTTGTCGGTAAGTCAGTTATTTGAAGACTGAGTAAGGTAATATGGCGCCTGTCATTATGATGGGCGTTTTTTATTGTAAAATATAAAATATAAAATATGTTATAATATAAGCAAAAGAGTTTGCGTTATGCCTAAAAAAGCCATAGGGCTTGGAAGAGGTGTAGGTATTTAAAAGAAGGTGCGAGAGATGCTTTTTAAAGAAAAATTGAATTTATTGGCTGCACGACTAAAGGCAACTAATGTTGAAATAGGCAAAGTTGCAGGTATGGACAGTTCTTTAGTAAGTCGTTTCCGAACCGGTGATAGAGTGCCTGCAAAAAACAGCAAACAGATTTATGCTTTGGCCGTTGCTTTAGGGGAATTAGCAGAAGCAAAAGGTTTAGAAGAAGATTTAGGTAAAGAATTGGAATTTGGTACGGGTCTTGCTGATGATGCACAGCTTTATGCTTGGTTGTGTGCGGAGGATTCCGGCCTTAAAAAAGAACGTAAGCAGGGGAAAAGCGTGCAGTTAGATGAAGATAAAATACCTTTAACAGCTTTTGGTGGTAAGCTTAATAGTTTATTGCTGGCTTTTGCTACATCTAACTTGCAACTGGCTAAGGCCTTAAAAGTTGACCCCTCAATGATTAGTCGTTTAAGATTAGGTGAGCGTTATCCTACGGTTGATAGCTGGTATCTAACAGAGATTAGCGCCTATTTTGTTGCCAAGGTAATGCAGGGAGAGGGAATTCCCAAACTAGGCAAACTTTTAGGAGTGCACCCGAAAAAAATTGTGCAAAGCAGTAGACCTGAGTTGCGGCAATTAGTATTGAATTGGCTAAGAGAGCAACCAAGAGAGGATGCAGGTTTAGGACAAGAATTTTATGTTCAAGAAACATTATATTAATATCTTATAGTATGTTTGAGAGGTTAAATTATGCGAGTAATTTGGATAGTGGCGGCTTTTACAATGTTGTGTCTAGTGTTTTTGGCCGGCGGTTACTTTAAGAAAATAAAAAAGAGCATTGCTCTGTGGGGAGCAATGCTCTGTATTTTAGCAGGAAGCGTGTTTCTTTTATTGGCAGTATTGCCGGGAAATACTTTTTATGGCAATATTTTATATAAGGGTGTTACGCAAAAAAAAGTTGTAGCATTGACTTTTGATGATGGGCCTTATCCTCCCTATACAGAACGCATATTAGCAATACTTAAAGAAAAAAAGGTGCCGGCGACTTTTTTCTTAGTGGGGGAAAATGCTAGGGAGCATCCTGAGCTGGTAAGGGAAGAAATGGCACAAGGTAATTTATTGGGAACGCATACATACGACCATAAAGATTTACTTAGGTTGAGTGGCCCTGCCGTAAGGAAGGAACTTAGCAAAGGAGTAAAAATAGTAGAAGACATAACGGGGAAAAGACCGACTTTTGTGAGGCCACCTCATGGATTTAAAGATTTTTCCGTTATGAAGCAAATAGAGAAGTTGCATTTGCAAGCAGTAAATTGGTCGGTTTTGCCAAAAGACTGGACGAGACCGGGTGTGGATGTTATTGTGCAGCGCGTGGTTGAAGGCGTAAAACCAGGAAGCATTGTGCTTTTACACGATGGAGATAGTCCTGCTAAAACAGCCTCTCGTCAGCAAACTGTCGAAGCATTACCTATTATTATTGATAAGCTTAGAGAAAAAGGGTATACTTTCGTTACTGTTGATAAATTGTAAATAAGAGTTATTATAGAGTGAGTGCAAGTATTAAGATAAAGGCGTTTAAGGAGATTAGCCAATGAAATTAGTCGTAGGTTTAGGGAATATAGGAAAAGAATATGTAGGAACACGACATAATATTGGGTTTATGGTAGTGGAAGAAGTTGCTCACCGTTGGGGAGAAAGTACATGGAAAAAAGCAGATAATGCTTTATATATTGAGCATCGGTCACCAGAAAAGGTCTTTGTTATTAAGCCTACTACCTACATGAATCTTAGTGGCATAGCGGTAGCAGATTTTGTTAATTTTTATCATATAGACCCCAGTGATATCTTGGTTATTCAAGATGATTTGGACTTGCCTTGTGGACAGATAAGGGTGCGTCGTAAGGGTTCCCCAGGTGGACATAATGGTCTGAAGTCTATTCAGGAACATTTGGGTACCCAGGAATATCCTCGCATAAAAGTGGGTATAAGTCATCCTGAGCATGAGCGCAAGGATGTAATTGATCATGTATTGCACCAATTTTCTTCTTTTGAGCGTGAAAATATTGCAGAGGCAGTAAATAGAGCAGCAGATGCTTTGGAAATGTGGCTTAAGGGCGATATGGACAAAGTTATGCAGGAGTTTAACAAGAAAACCATAAAGGTGGAAGTATTGTAACAGTAAACAAGTGATTTAGGGTATTGCAAGAAAAAAATCCTTATGGTATAATCGTGGGACGTGAATAAGAATATAAAACTTTTTTATTTGTAATAGCAAAGTGAGGTGCTTTAAGTGAAAGACGGAATTCATCCAAATTATGGCGAATGCAAGGTAACTTGTGCTTGCGGAAATACATTTGTGACTGGCTCGGTAAGCAAGGAATTGCGTGTTGATGTTTGTTCTAAATGTCACCCGTTCTTTACCGGTCAACAACGTAATGCTTCTGCTCGTGGCCGTATTGAGAAATTTAACAAACGTTATAACAAACAAGAAACAGCAGAATAGAAATTAAAAAGAGCAGTCTCCTAGGAGACTGCTCTTTTTAATTTCTATTGGTTATCAGCGTCGGTTTGTTTAAGTTTTTTTTGTTTATGATATTCATAACGTTTTCTACCTTCTTCAAAAGCTTGTTTTTCTTCGACTGTATTTAAAGGCAGGCTGGGAACTCTGGATGGTCTGCCTTTTTTATCGAGAGCAACCATTGTAAAGAAAGCTGAGAGGGCGCGTTTGCGGCCTACTGTTTCTAAATCTTCTACATCTACGGTTACAGCTACTTCCATGGATGTTTTACCTACATAGACGACTTGTGCCATGCAAGTAACTAAATCACCAATAATAATTGGCAAATGGAATTCTACCTCGTCAATACGTGCAGTAACAACATTTGCACGGGAATAACGTCTAGCTGCAGCATAAGCAGCAGAGTCCATTAATTTAACAATTTCACCGCCATGAATATTGCCGGCTACGTTTGCTTGATGAGGCATCATAACTTCACTAATATAAATTATATTTTCGTTATCGCTCATAAAAATTGCCTTCCTTCAATTGCTTAAATTTAATACAAATTTAAAATACTTTTTAATAACCAATATGATACCATATTAATAACTGACAGGCAATAGCGAGGGGTTGCATATAAAAATTCACTATGTTATAATTTATTGGTTCTAAGAAAGTAGTAATAAGTAAAGTGAGGTGCCTAGAATGAAAGACGGAATTCATCCAAACTATGGCGAATGCAAGGTAACTTGTGCGTGTGGTAATACATTTATGACTGGTTCTGTAAGCAAGGAATTGCGTGTTGACGTTTGCTCTAAATGTCATCCGTTCTTTACCGGTCAACAACGTAATGCATCAGCTCGTGGCCGTATCGAAAAATTCAACAAACGTTATAAAAAAGAAGCAGAAACAACCGAAAAATAATACTTCGATAGCAGAGCATCCGCTCTGCTATGTTTGTATATGGGAGAAAATATGAAAAAAAATCTTAATGTTGGAGGGCAAGCGGTAATAGAAGGCGTTATGATGCGCGGCCCTGGTAAGATAGCTGTAGCGGTTAGACAACCGGATGGTGAAATAATAGTAGATGTGCAGCCTACAGGTACGATTTCAGATAAATACACATTACTAAAAAAACCCTTGCTGCGTGGCGTAGTAGCACTGTTTGAGTCTTTAGTTTATGGTATGAAAGCTCTTTCTTATTCTGCGCAAGCTTCGGGTGAAGATGATGAGAAGCTAGACAATAAAGAGATGGCCATGACAATAGCGTTCTCGGTGTGCTTAGCCATTATATTGTTTATTGTCATACCTACTTGGGCTATGAAGTTTTTGCATGTACGCACAGAAAGCTCAATAGCTTTAAACTTAGCTGAAGGTGTATTGCGCATGGCTATTTTCTTAGCCTATATTGGCGGCATTTCTATGATGAAGGATATTCAGAGAATTTTTCAATATCATGGAGCCGAGCATAAAACAATTTACACCTATGAGGCAGGACTTCCTTTGGAAGTTGCTAATGTGAGGGGTTTTTCGACGTTACATCCTCGTTGTGGTACTAATTTTTTGATGATAGTAATGATTATAAGTATGTTTGTTTTTACTTTTTTGGGGTGGCCTAACTTAGTAGCAAGAATTTTATCTCGAATTATTTTAATGCCGGTAATTGCTGGGGTAAGTTATGAAATAATTCGTTATGCCGGTCAGCATATAGATAAATTTTGGGTTAGAATTGCTATTTGGCCTGGATTGTGTTTGCAAAAATTAACTACAAGGCAGCCGGATGACTCGCAAATTGAAGTAGCCATTGCGGCCTTAAAAGCGGTTTTGCCGGTAGAAGAAAAAGAAAGTTTAGAAGAATTGGTGGATGAAAATGCTAGACAAGTTACAGGCAATTGAAGAGAAATATTTGGATCTTGAGACTAAGATCAGCGATCCCGAAGTTATTGCTAATCAAGTAGAGTGGCAAAAGGCCACAAAAGCACATGCTAAAATGTCAGAAATAGTAGCAGTATTTCGTGAATATAAAAAATTGCTGCAGGAAAAGCAAGATGCTGAAGAAATGTGCAAAGACAGTGAAGATATTGAATTCGCTGCCATGGCTCAAGCAGAACTTAAGGATTTAAAAACTAAAATAGAAGATTATGAAGCGCGCATAACTGTTTTGCTTTTGCCTAGTGATCCTAATGATGATAAAGATGTCATAATAGAGATACGTGGGGGAGCAGGTGGTGATGAGGCGGCACTTTTTGCCGGAGACTTATTTCGTATGTATACTCGTTACGCTGATAATCTTGGCTGGCATTGTGAAATGTTGGATTCTAGTCCTACAGGCCTAGGTGGATTTAAGGAAGTTGTTTTCCAAATTAAAGGTAAGGGTGTTTATAGTAGGATGCAATTTGAAAGTGGTGTGCATCGTGTTCAGCGTGTTCCTGATACTGAATCGCAGGGACGAGTACATACTTCAACTGTAACAGTAGCTGTAATGCCGGAGGCAGAGGAAGTTGACGTGGATATTAATCCAGTAGATTTGCGTATAGATACCTTCCGTGCCGGTGGTGCAGGCGGGCAGTATGTTAATAAAACAGAGTCTGCTGTACGCATGACACATCTTCCTACCGGTATTGTGGCTCAATGCCAAGATGAGAAGTCGCAATTAAAAAACCGTGAAAAGTGTATGAAGCTCTTAAGATCTAGGGTTTTAAAAGCTGCTCAAGAAACCCAACGCGCAGCTACGGCTGAAGATAGAAAAAGTCAAGTGGGTACGGGTGATCGCAGCGAAAGAATTAGAACATATAATTATCCCCAGGGAAGAGTTACAGACCATCGCATAGGGCTGACATTGCATAAACTTGATAGTATTTTAAATGGTGATTTAGAAGAGCTATTAAATGCACTCATTACAGCTAAACAAAGTGAGCGCTTACAACAGGTGAAATGATGGAAAAGGAAAAACCGGTTTGGACTATTGTGAAAATATTAGAATGGACAAAGCAGTACTTTGCAGACAAAGGGGTGGAAACTCCACGCCTTGATGCCGAAGTACTGCTTTGTGACGTTTTAAAATGTCAACGGATTAATCTTTACGTTAATTTCGATAAACCTTTGGAAGACGATGAATTAAAAAAATATCGGGATTATGTTGCTAAGCGTGCCAATAATGAACCATTAGCTTATATTTTGGGACATAAGGCTTTTATGCATAGTGAGTTCAAGGTAACTAAGGATACCTTGGTGCCTAGGCCGGAAACAGAACTTTTGGTAGAGCAAGTAGCAAAGCTTAATAAGGATAAAAATCCTGGAAAAATTTTAGACCTTGGCTGCGGCAGTGGTGCTATTATTGTCTCTTTACTGCAAATGCTGCCTACTGCTAGAGGGATGGCAATTGATATTAATGCCGGAGCAGTAAAAACAGCCATGGAAAATGCTGAAAGTTTAGGCGTTGCCCATAGATGTTGTGGATTGGTGTCCGACTTATTTAGTCAGATTCCGGTAGATATTAAATTTGATGTCATAGTGTCTAACCCGCCTTATATACCTACGCAAGAGATTGCTGGTGGGTTGGCGGCCGATGTTCTAAAGGAACCCAGAGGAGCTTTAGATGGTGGGCCTAAGGGCCTGAACTTTTATGAGCGCATATTGCAGGGAATAAATGGTTTCCTGACACCTGAGGGAATGGTAGCGTTTGAGGTGGGCATTGGACAAGGTGAGCAGGTCGCTGCCTTATGTAAGGCACAGAACTTAATAATAACAGCGGTTTGCAATGACTATGCTAATATTAATCGCATGGTATTCGCTACTAAAGAGGGAAGTAAATATGAAAACGAAATTTTGGCACTTAAATAAAAATGAAGATATTAGAACACAGCTGGCAGAAGCTGCAAAATTAATACGAGAGGGCGAAGTCGTTGCTTTTCCTACCGAAACAGTTTATGGCTTAGGAGCAAATGGCCTAGATAGCAAGGCTGCTAAAAAAATTTTTGCTGCAAAAGAGCGGCCGGCTGATAATCCTTTGATTTTGCACATTGCCGACAAAGCGGCTATGGGATTATTGGCAGTAGATTTATCACCAAATGCTGTACGTCTTATGGATGAATTTTGGCCAGGGCCCTTAACTCTAATCGTCAATAAGTCCATAATTGTACCAATAGAGGTGACGGCTGGGCTAGATACAGTTGCTGTGCGTATGCCTGATCACCCTATAGCTAAGGCGTTAATTGAATTATCGGGTTGCCCTATAGCGGCCCCTTCGGCCAACAAATCAGGAAAACCCAGTCCTACTAAGGCAACGGCTGTGCAAGAGGATATGGATGGGGTTATTGCCGGCATTATAGATGGAGGAATCTCTGATATTGGAGTAGAATCCACCATAGTTGACACAACGTCTTTGGTACCGACAATTCTTCGTCCCGGTGGTGTTACCTTAGAAATGCTAGAAGCGGTCCTTGGCGCGGTAGAAATTGATCCTGGTCTTTTACTGGTAAACCAAAAACCTAAAGCGCCGGGAATGAAATATCGTCACTATGCCCCTAAGGCAGAGATGTATTTGATAGAAGGAGTGTTTGCTGCCGAACAGATTAGTTTTTTTGTGAACCGGGCCACAAAGGCCGGTAAAAAGATTGGTGTTTTGGCTGATGCGGCTACAGTTAGCTTATTAGCTAACTCTTCCCAAGTGGTTGCTCATTCTTGGGGGAATACGCAGGCAGAACTAGCGGAGAAACTTTATGATTACTTACGGTGTTTTGATCAAGAAGAAGTGGATGTTATTGTCGCTCAGGGTGTTTCTGAAGAAGCTCTGGGCCTGGCAATTATGAATAGAATGCGCAAGGCGGCAGGAAATAATATTTTAAAAGCGGAAAGAGGAAAACTTCTTTTACAAAGAGGAACAATTCCCAGCTTTTTGTGATAAAATATTAGTGATTTATTTGCGTGGTACAAAATATAATTTAGTAAAACTAAGGAGAGTATTATTATGAAAATAGCAATGGGCAGTGATCATGGCGGTATTCACCTCAAAGAGCATATAAAAACCTATTTGCTGAAAAAAGGTTTTGAAGTAGAGGATTATGGTACATATAACGAAGAATCAGTAGATTATCCTGATTATGCGGCAGCAGTAGCTGAAGCGGTTGTGGCTAAAAAACAGGATTGCGGTATCTTGATTTGTGGTACAGGAATTGGGGTTTCCATTGCGGCTAACAAAGTGAAGGGCATACGAGCTGCTTTATGTGGTGATTGTTTCTCAGCTTTAATGAGTAAAGAACATAATAATGCTAATATTTTGTGCATGGGTGAAAGAGTAATTGGACGAGGGTTAGCTGAAAAAATAGTTGATACTTATTTAAATAGTCAATTTCAAGGAGGGCTTCACGCTCGCCGTGTAGAAAAAATAATGAATTTAGAAAAATAAGGTGATTTCATGAATATGGAAACAATAGCTGTAGAACTTAGAAATGCAACGGAGGAGTTAATTTCCTTAGCTGCGCCTAAAAAAGGACAGGTACTAGTTGTAGGCTGTAGTACAAGCGAGGTAGTTGGGAAAAAAATAGGAACAGCGGGATCTATGGACGCGGCTTCTGTTATTTTTGCGGTTTTGCAAGAAGTAACCAGTAGACATGGTTTGTTTTTAGCAGTACAATGCTGTGAACATTTAAATAGGGCGGTGGTGACAGAAGTGGCTGCTGCCGAAAAATATGGCTGGGAAGAAGTATGCGTACGCCCCGTGCAACATGCCGGTGGTGCCTTGGGAACTACGGCTTATGCAAGTTTCTCACAACCTATAGTAGTGGAAAAAATTCAGGCGCATGTAGGCCTTGACATAGGGCAGACGCTCATAGGTATGCATCTCAAAAGAGTAGCAGTGCCAGTACGTTTGCTCCAAAATAAAGTCGGTGAAGCAATTTTAACTGCGGCACGGACAAGAGCGCCCTTGATTGGGGGAGCAAGAGCTGTTTATTAATAATATTTGGAGGGATGCACAATGAATTTAGAAAAATTAGCATTAGTTGATCCGGCAGTAGATGCTGCAATTAAGGAAGAGTTAGGTAGACAACGCAATAAAATAGAATTGATTGCTTCCGAAAATTTTGTTTCTCCTGCCGTAATGCAGGCTATGGGTACAGTTTTAACCAATAAATATGCCGAAGGATATCCGGGACATAGATATTATGGCGGTTGCGAATATGTAGACAAAGTAGAAACTCTTGCTATAGAAAGAGCAAAAAAACTTTTCGGCGCTGAACATGCTAATGTGCAACCCCATTCCGGTGCTAATGCTAATACTGCTGTATATTTTGCTTTTTTAAAGCCGGGCGACGTTATTATGGGTATGAACTTATCTCAAGGCGGGCATTTATCTCATGGCAGTCCTGTAAATATTTCGGGATCTTACTTTAAAGTAGTACCTTATGGTGTAGACGCTGAAACAGAAACCATTGATTATGAAGAATTGGAAAAACTTGCTATGGGGCATAATCCTAAAATAATAGTGGCAGGAGCTAGCGCCTATCCACGTTTGATTGATTTTAAACGTATGGCTGACATTGCACATAAAGTTGGAGCTTTGCTTATGGTAGATATGGCTCATATTGCAGGACTTGTAGCTGCAGGCTTGCATCCAAGCCCAATCCCTTATGCGGATATAGTTACTACCACTACACATAAAACTTTGCGCGGGCCCAGAGGAGGGCTGATTCTGTGCAAAGAGCAATATGCTAAAGCTATTGATAAAGCTGTATTTCCGGGAACTCAAGGCGGACCTTTAATGCATGTGATTGCAGCTAAGGCGGTTGCTTTAGGCGAGGCCTTGCAACCTGATTTCAAAGTTTACCAACAAGGTATTATTGATAATTGCCAAGCTTTTGCTAAAGGCCTTTTAAATGCTGGATTTCGCTTAGTTTCAGGCGGCACTGATAATCACTTAGTCCTAGTGGATGTACGTGGTCAGGGGTTAACCGGCAAAGTAGCAGAACATTTATTGGATGAAATTGGTATTACATGTAACAAAAACACCATTCCTTTTGATCCAGCTAGTCCTTTTGTTACAAGTGGTATTCGTTTAGGCACAGCGGCGGTTACTACTAGGGGCTTTAAAACCGATGATATGCTGGAAGTAGCAGCAATCATAGGGTTGGTATTAAATAATGTTGAGGATAAGGCTGCACAAAAAGAAGCTGCTGACAGAGTGGCAAAATTGTGTGCTAAATATCCAATGTATCCGGGGTTATAAGGAAGGGGTTGCCAAATGGCTTTACATATACTCGATCATCCGGTTATTAATCACAAATTGACTATTATACGCAATAAAAAAACTGATAACAAGCATTTTCGTGAATTGTTGGATGAAATAGCAATGCTTATGATTTATGAAGTAACAAAAGATTTGCCCTCTAGGAGAGTAGTAGTAGAAACTCCTGTAGCAACGACTACTGGATCTGAGTTGGATGTATCGGGCATTACTATTGTGCCAATACTAAGAGCTGGTTTAGGTTTAGAACGCGGTGTAACCCAGGTTATTCCTAATGCTAAAGTTGGACATATTGGCTTATATCGTGATCCGGAAACTTTAAAACCGGTGGAATATTATTGGAAGCTCCCTGAAGATAAGAGCGCGGAAATAATTGTGGTTGATCCTATGCTTGCTACCGGTGGAAGTGCTACAGCCGCCATTACCATGTTAAAAACCAAGGGTTACAAAAAAATAAGAATGATGTGTCTGGTAGCAGCTCCTGAGGGTGTAGCGGTTATGCAAAAGGCACATCCTGAAGTAGAAATTTATACGGCAGCTTTGGATGATCATTTAAATGCTCATGGCTATATAGTTCCAGGTCTGGGAGATGCGGGCGACCGCATTTTTGGTACGGATTGATGGCTCGTCCTGACTGGGACAGTTATTTTATGGAGATAGCCCAGATAGTAGCCAAGCGCTCTACTTGTTTACGCCGCGCTGTTGGTGCGGTGTTAGTGAAAGACAAACAAATTTTAGCTACCGGTTATAATGGTACACCTAAAGGATTGCCACATTGCGCCGAAGTTGGCTGCCTCCGACAAAAGCTCAATGTTCCTTCAGGGAAAATGCATGAACTATGCAGAGGAATTCATGCCGAACAAAATGCTGTTATTCAGGCAGCTGTTAACGGCGTATCTATTGCTGGATCTACACTTTATTGTACGCATCAACCTTGTGTTGTATGTAGTAAAATTTTGATTAATGCCGGGATAAAAAGAATAGTTTATGCTAATCCTTATCCTGATAAATTGGCAGAAGAAATGATGAGTGAAGCGGGTAATATTGAAATGGTGGTATTCTTGGGGCAAAAAGAAGAGAATACCGGTAAAAAATAATATTAAATAGCGGGTAATTAGCCAATGTTGTTGTTAGTGTTGTGTATTGCCTACTTGTTGTAAAATGCTTTTTGTAATATACTAGTTAGAAGCGTTATATTATAAACAGTTTATGTGGGCGATTGTGGTCGCAGAAAGGTGCATAAGTGCAATCATATCTAGTGGCTTTTGCCATTGCGTTATTTTTCGGTTGGGTTTTGACACCCTATGTAAAAAAATTGGCTTTTCGTGTGGGTGCAGTTGACCGACCTGATGCACGTAAAGTTCACCATGTTATAATGCCACGGTTGGGTGGTTTGGCCATTTACGCTGGGTTTATGGCAGCAGTGTTGTCTTGTATGAACATAACCAAGGATGTTGTGGGTGTACTGCTAGGTGGCACGGTTATCTTAATTGTAGGAATATTTGATGATATATACCAACTTAGTGCGCGAAAAAAGTTGCTGGGCCAAATCGCGGCTGCTTTAGTTTTAATTTTATTCGATATACGTATAGAATGGTTTAACAATCCTTTTGGCGGTTATTTCTATTTGGATTATTTATCTATTCCTTTTACCGTTTTTTGGGTGGTTAGTTTTACCAACGTAGTTAATCTTATGGATGGATTAGACGGATTAGCGGCAGGAGTGTCTGCCATTGCGTCTGTAACAATCATTTTAGTTGCTTTGCAACAAGGCTTTTATCCAATTGCTATTATTACGGCGGCTTTGGCAGGTGGAACCATTGGGTTTATGCGCTATAATTTCAATCCGGCAACAATTTTTATGGGCGATACCGGCAGTTTGTTTATTGGTTATATGTTAGCGGCTATTTCTATTTTTGGCGCAGTTAAAAGTGCGGCAACGATTGCGTTAATAGTTCCGGCTATTGCCTTAGGGCTACCGATTATGGATACGGCGTTCGCTATTGCCAGACGTTACATTAATGGTAAGCCTATTTTCAAACCGGACAAAGGACATTTACACCATCGCCTTTTGGCACTGGGATTTACGCAACGGCAAGCTGTTATACTCATGTATTTAATTAGTGGTGGCTTATGCTTAAGTGCAGTTTTGTTTACTGAAGTTGATGGGGTTTACGCTATTGTTTTGTTAGTCATTATTGTGGCAGCCATTTTCATCGGGGCTAAAAAAATAGGCATTTTGAATGATCATTGACAATATAGGGGTGTATTAGATTAATGAAAAAAATAAAAGTTATGACTATTTTTGGAACTAGGCCTGAGGCAATAAAGATGTGCCCGGTAGTTTTAGAGATGCATAAATACCCTGATTATATTCAACCTATAGTTGCTGTGACGGCACAACATAGAGAGATGCTTGATCAGGTTTTGGGGCTATTTTCGATAGTCCCGGATTACGATTTAAATATAATGACGACAGGGCAGACGCTGTACGATGTTACAGGTCGCGCTTTGGAGGGATTACATCATGTTTTGGAAGAAGCCAAGCCTGATATTATTCTTGTCCACGGCGATACAACTACGACTTTTGTAGGTGCTCTGGCGTCTTTTTATATGCAAATACCAGTGGGACATGTCGAGGCTGGGCTAAGAACAGGTGATAAGTATTCACCGTTCCCAGAGGAAATGAATAGAAAATTAACAGGGGCAATTGCTGATTTTCATTTTGCACCAACGACGACTTCGCGAGATAATTTGCTTAAAGAACACATAAGTTCGGAGAAAATTTTTATAACGGGAAATACCGTTATTGATGCACTAAACACAACGGTCAAAGAGAACTTTTCTTTTTCTGATGTTCAGTTACAAAAAGCTCTTGCTAGCGGTAATAGACTGATTTTGATGACTACCCACCGCAGAGAAAATATTGGCGAACCAATGCGTCATGTGTATATGGCGTTAAAAGAGGTCTTGGAAACACATCTTGATGTAGAGGCAATTTTCCCTATGCACAAGAACCCCAAAGTGCGGGCTGTGGCAGAGGAAGTTCTTGGTCATTTGGAAAGAGTACATCTAATTGAACCTATGGATTATGAGCCTTTCACCAATTTGATGAACAGAGTTGACCTGGTTCTAACAGATTCAGGAGGAATTCAAGAAGAAGCTCCTGCCTTGGGGAAACCGGTATTGGTCTTACGAGATACGACCGAACGACCGGAGGCGTTAGCGGCCGGTACAGTACGATTGGTTGGTACAAATAAAGAGTTGGTGAAACAAGAGACGAGTAAGCTTTTAGATGACCCACAATATTATAGCACTATGTCAGAAGCTTGCAATCCTTATGGTGATGGCAAGGCGGCAGAGCGCATTATTAAGATAATTTTGCACAACTATGGCTATCCTGTAACACCTATTCAGGAATTTTTTAATAAAAAAATAAAAAAGTAGTTGTCACATAGAGTCTTATATATTAAAATAAACAATAGCAACCCAAAATATTGAGAAATTTGTGATATTTTTGTAAAATACCTGTGAAATGATAATGATTGGGCAAAAGGAACAAATTATGGAAATTCGAAATGAAGAACTTTTTGTGGGTTGTAAGCAAATATTTCTAAGGCAAATAGTTGTAGCGATTATCATTTGTATTGCAGCGGTGCTTATACGCAAAGATTTATTCTATAGTTGGTTCATTGGTTGTGGCGTGGCTCTTTTTGATACGGGTTTAATATTGCGTGGAATTTATAAAGGCATGCAAAAAGACATGGAAGCCTCTATTTCCTACATGCACAAAACACTGTTTAAGAGGTTTGCCATCGTAACGGTTATTGTTTTGGTTATGTTGAAGTTAAAACTAAGCGTTATAGGCGTTTTTCTTAGTTTTATACTATTACATATATTTTTAGTTTTAAATTTAATTATTATCGCGAGCCGAGATAAAGCTAAAAAAAAGAGGCCGTGAAGAAAGGAGTGAACTGAATGGGAACAGCAGAAGCGTCCGAAGGCATAATTCATTATTTACCGACGGAGATTTTTAGCGGAGTTATAATTAATATGCAAACTATGTACATGTCTTGGTTGACAATGCTTATAGTAGCCGTTATCGTCTTTGCAGCAACCAGAAAAGCCGAGATCATTCCTTCTGGTATACAAAATGTTGTAGAAGTTTTTGTGGATTGGCTTAATGGGCTGATGGAAAGTAGTATGGGCATTGAAGGACGGCGTACGGCAGCACCTTTTGTTATAACCTTGTTTCTTTATATTTTCATTGGCAATGAACTGGGCTTAATGCCACAGATTGGACCACATTTAACTTCTCCAACAAATGATATTAATGTAGCTTTTGGTTTGGCTATAACGGTGTCTTTAGCCGTTTACTTATTCGGGGTTATGCGACAAGGTCTGAGTTATTTCAAACATTTTACGCAACCATTTGCGGCTATGCTTCCCTTAAATATTCTAGAGGAGATTGCTAAGCCATTAACTATGGCCCTTCGTTTATTTGGTAATATTCTTGCCGGTGAGATTTTATTAGTAGTACTATATATGCTAGCGCCTTGGATTATTCCTAATATTTGGATTGGGTTTAGCTTGATTATAGGCTTTTTACAAGCTTTTATTTTTACCATGTTGACTATGATTGCTTTGGCTCCTGTTTTTAAAGCAAATCACTAAGTAAGCTTACTTTATGGAAAGTATTAATTTATTCAAATTTAAAATTTATATAATTTGAAAATCAAAAACAATTTTGAAAATCGAAAGGATGTAATTTAAAATGACTGAAAATGCTATTATTGTTTCTGTTTCTGTAATCTCAGCTGCTATAATTTGTGTAGGAGCTGTTCGTGGTGCTACGGCCGGAGATTCCGCTGTTGCTACTAAGGCTTTGGATTGTATGGCTCGTCAACCTGAGCAAGCAAGTAACTATCAGGTTAACATGCTTATTGCTATTGGTTTGGTTGAGTCTATTCCTATTATCGCTGCCGTTATTGCTATCGTTCTAGTTTTTGCTAATCCTTTTGTGAAATAATTCGGGAGTAACTAGAAGATGAGAAAGGAAGAGAGCATAGATGGTTAGTATAAATGCTACACTTATTGCGCAAATCCTGAATTTTATTGTTCTTTTGTGGGTGCTTGCGAAATTTGCATATAAGCCTCTAATAAAGGTTATGGATGACCGTCGCAATCGTATTATTAACGATCTTGATACTGCAGAACAGACTCGCCTTGATGCGGAAGCATTAAAGGCACAGTATGTTGAGCAATTAGCTAACGCACGTCAAGAAGCGACTGACATTGTGGATAAGGCGAACAAGGTTGCCCAAAATTTACACGACGAGTTCATGGAACAAGCTCGTGCAGAAAAAGAGGCTATGATGGCGACCGCTAAAGAACGTATTGAGCAGGATAAACAACAAGCTTTAGTGGATATTAGAACTCAGGTTATTGCTTTGAGTACGCAAATTGCTAGCAAAGTTGTCAACCAAAAGTTAAATTCTGCTGAAGACCAAAAATTAGTTGCAGACGCAACTGATCAATTCTTGGAAAATCGTTAACATTGGGACAATTTGTAATTTAGGAAAAGAATAACATGGTCTTAGGACTTAAACTTTCTCATAGTTGGTAAACTATGGGTGAATACGGAGGTGATTGATACAGTATGGAAAACAATGAGAATATTGCTTTAATAAAAAAAAGCATTGCAACCCTTGAATTTGCAGCGAAGGAATTATCCTTTTGCCAAAATGAAAAAGTTATTCCCGTGCTCGTAACAACAGCTGCTGAGCTTACTGTATCTGAATATGAGTCTGTTTCCGTAATCCTATCTGAAAAGATTGGCAAAGAAGTTCGTATTGAAAAACTTGTTGAACCGTCTATTATAGGTGGTATCATTGTAAAAATTGGTGACAAGGTATTTGATGCGAGCGTTAAGCGCCAGTTAGAAAAAGTTGGCGCACAAATGGGTAAGGTACAAGTTGATGGACAGTCTCTTGGTAAGCCCGCCGGAATTGCTGAAGCTTTAACTGACAGCGTTAAGGATTACAAAATAGATATTGATTTAGAAGAAGTTGGCATTGTTGATAAAGTCGGTGATGGTATTGCTACTGTAGAAGGTATGCGTGGTGCTATGGCCGGCGAATTAGTTGAACTTCCGGATGGTGTAACAGGCATGGTACAAAACTTGCGTCCGAAAGAAGTCGGCATCGTTTTGATGGGCGGCGAAACTAAAATTAAACAAGGTGACATTGTTAGGCGCACCGGTCGTATTATGGAAGTGCCGGTTGGCGAAGCTATGCTTGGTCGTATTGTTAGTGCCCTTGGGATTGCTATCGATGGCAAGGGTGATATTTTAACTACAGAAACACATTCTATTGAATCACCGGCTCCAGGCATTGCAGCGCGTCAACCGGTTGATGTTCCTTTGCAGACAGGTATTAAGGCTATAGATGCTTTGGTCCCTATTGGACGTGGACAACGTGAACTTATTATAGGTGACCGTGGTACAGGTAAAACGGCTGTTGGTGTTGATACTATTATCAATCAAAAAGGCTTAGGTGTTATTTGTATTTATGTTGCTATTGGACAAAAAGCTTCTAATGTTGCTCGTATTGCCCGTATTTTGGAAAAACATGGCGCATTGGAATACACTATTATTGTAGCAGCTACTGCTGCTGATTCTGCTCCTTTGCAATATTTAGCCCCCTATACAGGCGTAACTATTGGTGAGTACTTTATGAATCAAGATAAAGACGTACTTATCATTTATGATGATTTGTCTAAACATGCAGTTGCATATCGTGCTATGAGTTTATTGCTTCGTCGTCCACCAGGTCGTGAAGCTTATCCAGGGGACGTTTTCTACTTACATTCCCGCTTATTGGAGCGCGCTGCAAGACGTAACAAGGAAAATGGCGGCGGTTCTATTACTGCATTACCAATTATTGAAACCCTTGCAGGTGATGTTGGTGGTTATATTCCTACGAATGTAATTTCTATTACTGATGGGCAGATTTATTTAGAGAGTGAATTGTTCTATTCAGGTATTCGTCCTGCAATTAATGTAGGTTTGTCTGTATCCCGTGTTGGTGGTGCAGCGCAAATTAAGGCCATGAAATCTGTTGCCGGTACGCTTCGTTTAGATTTGGCACAGTTCCGTGAGCTAGCTGCTTTTGCTCAATTTGGTTCCGACCTAGATAAAGCAACAAAAGCACAACTTGACCGCGGTGCTCGTATGACTGAAATCCTAAAACAAGGTCAATATGTGCCATTAACGGTAGAAAAACAAGTAATGGTTCTTTTTGCCGCTACCAATGGCTATTGCGATGATATTCCCGTAAAAGACATAACAAGATTTGAAAAGGAATTTTTAGCATTTATGGCTGCGAATGCACCGGAAATTGGTGTTGCCATCCGTACTGATAAAAAAATTCTCGACGAAACTAAGGCCGCTTTAATTAAAGCTATAGAAAACTTTAAAGAAACCTTTGCCACCTCCAGCGTAAAGGAGTGATAACTAATGGCAAATCAACGTGAGATACATAGACATATAAAAAGTGTTAAGAACATCCAACAGATAACCAAAGCTATGAAGATGGTTGCAGCTGCTAGGTTACGTCGTGCGCAAGAAAAAGCAGCGTCCAGTCGTCCTTTTGCTGACAAGGTCAAAGAGCTTTTGTTAACTGCTGTTAGTGACCCTAAAATGATGTCTAGGCTTAATATTGATGAGCATCCTCTTTTGTGTGAGCGGCCTGTTAAAAAAATTGCTTATATCGTCGTTACCTCTGATAAGGGGCTAGCAGGTGCATATAATGCTAATTTACTTAAACATGCAGTTGTCGAGCTTATGGACAAGGATAGTTATACTTTAATTACCGTTGGACGTAAAGCTAAGGAATTTTTTAAGCGTCGAGGGTTTAGCATTCATGAATCCTTCTTTGGGTTTTCAGATAAGCCTACCTATAACGACGCTGACGACGTTGCACGGGCAGCTGAAGAGCTCTTTGTTTCAGGTGCCGTAGACGAGGTACTCTTGATTTATACACAATTTAAATCGGCGTTATCTTTTACTCCGGTTATTAAACGTTTATTACCTGTAAAACCTCCTGTGGCAGAACCGGTAGCTAATTTGTATGCATATGAGGGTGAAAACGCAGACGAAAGCGTTAGCGAGGTTATTTTTGAGCCCAAAGCTGAAGAAACATTGAAATACTTAGTTCCCTACTATGTAAGGACGGTTACTTATGCTGCTATTATGCAAGCGGCTGCTAGTGAGTTAGGGGCGAGGATGACAGCGATGTCTTCCGCTACTGATAATGCTAACGACTTATTAAACAAATTAGAGGTTTCATATAATAAGGCGCGACAAGCGGGTATTACAAATGAAATCAATGAAATAGTAGGTGGAGCAGAAGCTCTACAGTAAATTAAATGGGAGGGAAAACATTGAATATCGGTAAAGTAGTTCAAGTTGTAGGTCCTGTTATCGACATCAAATTCCCACCAAAATGCCTTCCAAGCATTTATAACGCGATTACTATTGATGGTGAAGTAGGAGATGGTATTAAAATCCATCTTACTACTGAAGTAATGCAACATATTGGCGATAATGTAGTACGTACTGTTGCAATGAGCACCACTGATGGTCTTGTACGTGATATGGATGCCATTGATACAGGAGCTCCTATTACTGTTCCTGTTGGTGAAGGTACTCTTGGTAGAATTTTTAATGTTTTGGGTGAAACAGTTGACCATGATGATACTCCGGTTGAAGCAGCTGATTACTGGCCTATTCATAGACCGGCTCCAAGCTTTGACCAACAATCAACAAATACCCAAATTCTAGAAACCGGTATTAAAGTTGTTGATTTGATTGCACCTTATTCCTTAGGTGGTAAGGTTGGTTTATTTGGTGGCGCAGGTGTTGGTAAGACAGTTATTATTATGGAGCTTATTCATAACATTGCGACTGCACATGGTGGATATTCTGTATTCGCAGGTGTAGGTGAGCGTACTCGTGAAGGCAATGATTTATGGGGCGAAATGAAAGAATCCGGTGTTATTAATAAGACTGCTCTTGTTTATGGACAGATGAATGAGCCCCCTGGTGCTCGTATGCGTGTAGGTCTTACAGGCCTTACTATGGCGGAATATTTCCGTGATGTTGCTGGACAAGACGTGTTGTTATTTATTGATAATATTTTCCGCTTTATTCAGGCTGGTTCTGAAGTATCAGCTTTGCTTGGTCGTATGCCGTCCGCTGTTGGTTATCAACCAACTTTGGCTAATGATATTGGTGCCTTGCAAGAACGTATTACGTCTACTACTACAGGGTCTATTACCTCTGTACAAGCGGTATATGTTCCTGCCGATGATTTGACTGACCCTGCTCCTGCAGGAACTTTTGCGCATTTGGATGCTACGACAGTTTTGTCTCGTCAGATTGCCGAACTTGGCATTTATCCTGCGGTGGATCCTCTGGATTCTACCAGTCGTATTCTTGATCCTTTGATAATTGGACAGGAACACTATGAAGTAGCTCGTGGCGTACAAGCGATTTTACAACGCTATAAAGAACTCCAGGATATTATTGCCATACTTGGTATGGAAGAACTAGGCGAAGACGATAAGATTACAGTTACTCGTGCTCGTAAAATTCAGAAATTTTTGAGTCAAGCTTTCTTTGTTGCGGAACAGTTTACCGGAACTCCCGGTCAATATGTTCCTCTAGCAGAAACCATTCGTGGTTTTAAAGAAATTCTTGAGGGTAAACATGATGATTTGCCGGAAGGGGCATTCTATATGGTTGGTACCATTGATGATGCTATAGCTAAGGCAAATACGATGAAGGAGTAGTGATTGCATGACAAAGTTAATGCAATTGGAGGTAATAACTCCGGATAAATCTTTATTAGTACGCAAAGATATTTCCTATGTCCTAGCTGAAACCGTTGTTGGTGGCGTAGGAATATTGGCTAACCATGCTCCTTTGATTGCTACGTTAGCAGAAGGACCATTAAAGTATCAAGATGAGAAAGGGACTCTACACTTTGTTTATGTTGAGGGTGGCTTCATGGAAGTCGGCAGCAACAAAGTAACTATTTTGAGTGTAGATGCACAAGATTCTGCTGATATTGATGTGGAAAAAAATAAACGTCGCTTAGAAGCCGCTAAAAATCTGCTTACTAATTTAGAGCCAACCACGGATATTGTGGCTGTTGCAAAAAGATTGAAGTGCGCTAAGGCTCGCTTAAAAACAGCTGAACTAGCTAGTGCTAATCATTAAACTTTAATAAGGGTCTATGCGCATTTTATGCGTGTGGACTCTTGTTTTTTATCCGGTGTAACATTGCTATTTTTGCTGGTATTGATTATAATAAATGTAGATAGAGTTTGTTGTGAGGAGGGTGAAAACCATGGCGGAAAAGGATTTTATTAGTAAGGTAGCAGGTAGTAAAATGGGACAGTTAAGGCAAGAAATTTCTGATTTACGTAATATTTTAGCGAAGTTGGATGATGAAGAAAAGATAGCACTCATTAAGAAGGAAATCATGGAAAAGGAAACCTATTACAATATTCTTGCGGATAGGGAGAGAGTAAAAAGCTAATACCGATTAATACCTTGTGGTTGAGGATATATTATCCCAGGCGCAAGGTATTTTATTTTGAGGGCTTAATATGCTATAATTATGTATGATTAATAACGTGGGGGGATAGTATGTCTGATATTTTAAAGATTGTTCTAAAATATAGTATTACTTTTTTGCTAGTCTATCTTGTATATCGTGATTCCAAGAAAAAGGATATTAGATATAAGAATCTTTGGGTTATATTTTCCTTAATTTTTCCACCTACGGCAATTGCTTATTTGCTATATAGCACGTTAGCATCAAAAAAAGTTGTTTTGAGCAGAAGACAAAAAGTGGATATTGCCATTCGCAAAAGAGCGGAGGAGCATAAAAAAAAGATAGCAAAAGAGCGGAACGCTTTGGAAAAAGCTAAGGAAGAAGAAGAGAAAAAAAATGAATTAACTCTAGAAGAACTAGAACAAATTAAGGCGGAACGCTTAGCTGCTAAGAAAAAACGTTTAAAAGAGTTAGAAGAAGAAAGACGGTATCAACAGGAAGAAAATATTAAAAAAATGGGACTTAGTTCCTATGATACAAATAAGAGTAAAAAGGAATAGGTAAAGGTAACAACCGTCTGAAAGTGGACGGTTGTTTTGTACTATATTTAATTGCCAAATAAGCAATATTAGTGATAAACTATTAAGGATGTAGGTATTATTCCTACCACAGTAAAAGATAGGGTTGGAGGAAATTTGGTGGAAAAGTTACTTATAAGAGGCGGCAATAGGCTAACAGGTACGGTTAAGATTAGCGGAGCAAAAAATGCAGTGTTACCGATTATTGCAGCAGCTATTTTAGGTTCTCAAAGCAGTTACTTATTAGAAGTACCTGTATTAGAAGATGTAAGAACTATTTGTAAAGTTCTGGAATGTTTAGGTATGAAGATAGATTATAGCGAACCTAATGCGCTGCACATAGATAGTCGAGAAATAGTGTCTTGTGAAGCTCCTTATGAATTGGTAAGAACAATGCGTGCTTCTTTTTTAGTTATGGGAGCTTTGCTTGCTAGAAAAGGCAACGCAAGAATTTCTCAGCCCGGAGGTTGTGCCATAGGAACACGGCCGATAGATATCCATTTGAAGGGATTTGAAGCTTTAGGAGCCAGAATAGAAATGGGGCATGGCTATATTGAGGCCTCAGCACCTAATGGACTTGTAGGAACAACAATTTATTTGGACTTTCCTAGTGTAGGTGCTACGGAAAATCTTATGATGGCAGCATCTATGGCCAAAGGAACTACTATTATAGAAAATGCAGCTTTGGAGCCGGAGATTGTGGACTTAGCCAACTACATAAATGTTATGGGCGGCAAGGTACGAGGCGCTGGTACAAATGCTATTCGCATTGAAGGAGTAAAAGAGCTTAAAGGGGGAGAACACACAGTTATTCCCGACCGTATAGAAGCAGGAACTTTTATGGTAGCGGGAGCTATGACCGGTGGTGATATACGGGTAGATAATGTTTTATGCGAGCATTTAAAACCACTTATTGCTAAGCTAAGAGAAGCTGGGGCGAAAATTGAAGAAGATATTCGTGGTGTGCGTGTTATAGGCCCCAAAAATTTAAAGTGTATTAATATAAAGACATTGCCTTATCCTGGATTTCCTACGGATATGCAAGCACAAGTGATGGCTCTTATGAGCATAGCACAAGGACAGAGCGCTGTAACTGAGACTGTTTTTGAAAATAGATTTATGCATGTAGATGAATTAGTGCGTATGGGGGCTAATATTAGAACAAGTGGTCGTGGAGCAATAATCGAGGGCGTACCTAAGCTCTTGGGTTGCCAAGTAAGGGCTACAGATTTAAGAGCAGGGGCAGCAATGGTTTTGGCGGGATTAGTTGCAGATGGGTTGACGGAAATTACAGATATTTTTCATATTGATCGTGGATACGAAAATCTAGTGTGTAAATTCAAACAATTGGGCGCAGACATAGAACGGCGAGAGGCTAAATAGATGAATATTTTAAATAGTAAAGGGTTTAATAGATTTTTTAACAGTGTTGATATTGGAGTGGATCTTGGTACCGCAAATATTTTAGTGTTTCTTAAAGGTAAGGGTATTGTATTAAAAGAACCATCCGTAGTTGCTACTGATAGAGAAACAGGTAAAGTACTTGCTATTGGACGTGCGGCAAAGTTTATGTTAGGGAGAACGCCGGAAAATATTGTTGCTATTCGTCCGTTGCGTGAAGGGGTAATTGCTGACTATGATATTACACAGTTAATGTTAGAAAATGTACTGCAAAAAGTTGCCGGGAAAAGTATGTTCTTTAAACCAAGGGTTATGATATGTATTCCTTCAGGTGTCACAACTGTAGAAAAAAGAGCTGTTTTGGAAGCTACCATGCAATCAGGAGCAGCAAAAACTTATCTAATAGAAGAACCAATGGCTGCAGCTATGGGTGCAGGCCTGGATGTTGGTGAATCCCGCGGTTGTATGGTAGTTGATATTGGAGGCGGAACAACTGATGTTGCGGTTATTTGTTTGGGCGGTATCGTCGTTGCTCAATCTTTACGTATCGGTGGAGATAAGTTTGATGAAGCTATTGTGCGTTTTGTAAAAAAAGAACACAATGTTTTGATTGGTGAACGCACAGCAGAAGATATTAAAATTGGAGTTGCCACTGTCAGTAAAAATGGACGTAAGGCGGAAGTTACCGTGCGTGGACGGGATTTAATAACAGGTCTGCCAACGACTATTAGAATAACTTCTAATGAAACATATAGGGCAATGGCAGAACCTATAAGTATGCTTGTTGCTTGTATTCGTTCAGTTTTGGAAAAAACACCTCCGGAATTAGCTTCTGATATTGTTGAGCAAGGGATTGTTTTGACCGGTGGTGGAGCTTTGCTTGATGGGTTGGCGGCATTAGTACAAGAGGAGACCAGGATAGAGACTAGGGTTGCTGATAATCCTCTGGATTGTGTTGCACTGGGAACAGGCAAGGCCTTAGCGAACTTGGGAGTATTAAAAGACTCAGTATTTATGGAAAACCGTAAAAAATAATTAAAGTTTATAGATAACTTAGCGCAACAAAATATATTTTTAAAATAAGGTCGGCCATTGGGTCGTCCTTATTCATTTGAAAATTAGCAACCGAAGGGTTCTGAATTTGTGGGAGCTTTTACACTCGTTGCTACTACTAAGAGGGTTATGGTATGAGAAAATATGTAGGACAAAAGGCCATTTTTATTGCTATTTGTTTGATTTTGTTACCGGTACAAGTGGCTATGGCGGCAATATTAAGTAATTTACGTTCTGGTAGTAACGACGAAAGAACGCGTTTAGTGGTTAGTACTGACTACATACCGAAATATTCGGAATCGGTAATTGGTAAGCAGCTTATCATTACTTTTGATGCTAAAGTTAAGAAAACAGAAATTGTTAAACCACAAGACCCCTTGGTAAAAAGAGCAGTTTTAGAAAGGTTCAATACGCAAAGTCGTCTAATAGTTGACTTTTACCGGAAAGTACCGAAATATGTTGTTTTTTCTTTAAAACAGCCCAATAGAATAGTCGTTGATTTCAAGAAAATTAACCCCCAAAAACGTAGTTTAACTATTGCTAAGGGAGTAACATATACTTATACACAGACATATTTAGAAGCAAAACCGGAAACCCTACATGTATTGGAAATTGCACCTAAAAGTGGTTATATTTTAAAACCAATCTTGGGACAGGATAATTTAATTCATAAAGGCATTTTAACACAAATGGCAATGAGAGCCGGTGCTGTAGCAGCTGTTAATGCCTCCTATTTTGATTCTGAGGTCTGGGTAGTGGGAAACCTAATGTTAGACAAAAAGTGGATTTCTGCTGAAGATTCACCCCATACTGCACTTGTTATTGACGATAGGAATGAAGTTAAAATTATTCCCAACACAACTTATGTAGGACAAATTAGACGCCCTGATGGCAAAATAGCTGCTATTACAGGATTAAATCGTTCGAGAATTACTAATGATTTAATTTATTACAATGATGCCTACAATACTAGTACTTGTACTAATGTTTATGGAACAGAAGTAAGAATTGAAAAAAACAGGGTCACAGAAGTTTCTAATACGGGTAATCTTACTTTGCGACCTAACACTATTGTTCTTTCCGGTAATGGTACTGCAGCTATTTTTTTGCAAGGTTTAAAAGTTGGCGATAGAGTAAGTATTCGGCAAAGTTTTGGTATACCGGCTGCTAATACGGCAAAATATGTTGTAGGTGCAGGACCATTGTTGGTTGATAAGGGCGTGCGCAACGTACAGTCAGCAGCTGAATATATTGCTTCGGATATTGCTAAAGGAAGATCTCCACGTACGGCTATTGGTATTCGCTCAGATGGAACTATCCTAGTAGTAGTAGTAGATGGTCGGTCCTCTGTTAGTGCAGGGTTGACGCTCGATGAACTAGCAGATTATATGGTGAAATTACACGCCTACAAAGCGATGAACTTTGATGGTGGCGGTTCTAGTGAAATGGTTGTTGGGGGGAATGTAGTTAATGTTCCCTCTGATGGCAAAGAACGACCTATTCGGGTTGCCTTAGGAGTTTTTGCCAGGTAACGCAGCTTGTCAATATAGTGATATCGTATTATAATCATATAACAGGGGTGTCCTGTATGGTTATGAAAGGATGATCTATTATGGTGAAAAAATTGTTTAGTATTAAAAATATAGTGCTTTTGAGCTTGGTGATGGTTATGGCTTGTGCCGGGTTGGCGTTTGCGGCAGGAGCAGTACCTCAAACAAGTAGCTTGACGGGGACTGTGGTAGCAGAGGGTTTGGTTTCTGAGGGAACTATGGTTTCTGAAGGTCAGATATTGGTAAAAGTAATAACTATTGCGGGGACAGCAGCAGCAGCTCGCGCTAATTGCAGTGGGAAAGTGGTTTCTGTGTCGGTAGTACCGGGAAGCCTTATTAAGGCGGGGCAAGTAGTTGCTCACGTCCAGCCTTGATTGTAAGCAGTGAAAAAACCGGCGTAGCTTAGGCACGCCGGTTTTACCATATTATAAGGGGTGAGTTATGAAACAGTGTAAATTTTTATTGATATTAGTTTTGCTTTTGTGTATGCCTGTTGTAGCAGCAGCGGCTGCTATACCTACTATTTCTGTAGAGGAATTGCAGCCTGGTATGCATGGCTATGCTAAGACGGTTATCAAAGGTGTTAATATAGAAACCTTTGATGTGGAGGTGTTGGGCGTAACAGGTTCTGATGTGACAGGACATAATATTTTAATTAAAGCCTCAGGACCGCTTATTGAGCGTTCGGGTGGTATTGCCCAAGGTATGAGCGGCAGTCCGGTATACATAGATGGTCGTTTAGCGGGAGCAGTAGCTTATGGCAAGGCTTTTTCCGATCCTAATTATTGTTTTTTGACACCTATAGGAGAAATGCTAAAGATGTTTGACAATTACGATCCTCGTCCTGCCGTATTTTTACCGAAAAACACCCCGCTTATGGTTAGTGGTTTTACGGACGATGGCATAAAATATTTAAGTGATAAATTATTGCCTATGGGCCTGAAGACTTATGCTGTGCCTACAGGTAATCAAGATTTAAGCAAGGTAGCGTTGGAACCTGGTAGCTCTATTGGAGTAGAGCTGGTTCGCGGAGATATGTCCATTGGCGCAATTGGTACTGTGACTTGGAAAGATGATGAAACTGGTCGTATTTTGGCATTTGGGCATCCATTTTTGCAAAGAGGCGTGGCAGATTACTTTATGACTAATGCTTGGATTTTTGCTTCTATTCCCAATATGGAATCGGCCTTTAAAGTAGGTGCTTTGGGAAATTTAAAGGGGCGCATATCTCAAGATAGAGCAACGGGTATAGCAGGGCAACTTAAGGAAAATCCTAAAATCATACCCATGTTTGTTTCAGCTACTGATAAAGATAGGGGGCTGCATAAAACTGCTACTGTCCAGTTAATTACCGATGAAGATTTAGTGCCAAGTTTAGTCGATAGCATTTGTTACAATGTGTTTAATAAGACTGTTGATCGAAAAGGGGGCGGAACTTCTCACATAACCTTTAACATTACGGCTAGAGGGGAAAACTCAGGACAGATTAATCTGCGCAGAGAGAACATGTTTTACAATAGCAATGATATTGCTAAGGCAACTAATGGCGAATTGGCTTATGCCTGCGATATGTTGATGAAAAATAAATTTGAAAAAGTTACTATTTTTGCCATTAACGTTGATGTAGAAGCAACATCGGATTTCGAAGTTGCAGAAATAGTTAGTGCTAAAATACCCAAGGAAAAATTTAAACCCGGCGGTACAATTCCTTTGCTTATTGAATTTAAACCCTATCGAGCGAAAAATTTTACCAAGGAAATAGCGTTTAAAGTGCCGGAAACACAAAAGCCCGGACCAATGAATATTGTTATACGTGGTGGGAATGCCTATGCTTGGTTGACAAAGCTTATAAAAAAGCAACAAGAAGCTAAATCAGGGGCACCGGTTGTCGCTAAAAGATTAACGCTTAAAGAATTTTTAGACGAATTTAACGAGGCGGACAGCAATAATGAAATAGTTGTAGATATTTTGCCCAATACTCATAAAAAGGTAGGAGAACAGGCTAGCGAAAGTAAAGAAACTACGCCGGTTGCTACTAATTTACAGAGCATGATGAAGGGGAGCAAATATAAACAAAAATATCCTTTAAAGTTTATTGCTAATGGTGACATAGAAATGACAGTAGTGGTTGGGAAAAAGTAAAAGATTGCCTTAATATAAGCGAATATTTGCAGTGAAGCGTAAAAAGCTTCACTGCTTTTTTAAATTATTTTGGAAAAATCCTTTTGAATGAAGTATAATGATATACATAGTATTATGTATATTAAGGAGAGTTTATGAATAGGAACCTAAATTTGCTTTGTGAAGCTGTAGGAAAGTTCATAGTGCAGGCTTGTGCCAATACAGGCAAGATTGTGATCCTTTTTGGGGAGACTTGCAGACGCGTAAACGAAGTAAATTTAACGGAAATGTTGCGCCAAATGGCAAAACTAGGAGCGGATTCCTTGCCCATAGTTATGGTAACAACTATGTGTACGGGCATGGTTTTAGCCGTTCAGACAGCAAAGGAATTTGTGCGTTTTGGTGCTTCTGATTCTGTTGGAGGCATAGTTGCCATTGCCATGGGGCGCGAATTAGCTCCTGTTTTGGCAGGTGTAGTGGTAGCTGGACGTATAGGTGCGGCTATTGCCGCTGAGATTGGTACTATGAAAGTTACCGAACAAATAGATGCGCTGAAGGTTATGGCAACAAATCCTATTTCTTATTTGGTCGTACCACGCTTTATCGCCATGATACTCATGCTACCTATACTAATTATTTTTGCCAATGTAGTGGGAACTATTGGAGGTTGGATAGTAGCTACTAATTATGCGGATATCAGTAGTTATTCTTATATAGATTCTATCCGCGTATTTACAGAACCGTGGGATCTTATTGGCGGTATGATTAAGGGTGCGTTTTTTGGCGCTATTATAGCTATTGTAGGTTGTTATAAAGGACTGGGAGCTAAACAAGGGGCTGAAGGTGTTGGCGTTGCTACTACGGCGTCCGTAGTATTATCTATAATATTAATTTTTATCACGAACTATTTTTTGTCCGTGATTTTATTTGTGCAGGGAGGATGAAGCGTGGCAGAACCGATTATTAAAGTTCAAGAAGTCAGTATGTCTTTCGGCCCTAAGGTAGTTTTGGATAAGCTAAGTTTTGAAGTAGGTGCCGGTGAAACCTTAGCGGTTATTGGCCCTAGTGGTTGTGGAAAAAGCACGGTATTAAAACTGCTTATTGGCTTGCTTTCACCTGATAGCGGGCATATTATTATCAAAGGTCAAGATGTAGTAACTTTCAGTGAAGATCAGTGGAATGAATTGCGTAAAGAAATGGGGATGGTTTTTCAGTACTCAGCGTTGTTTGATTTTCTAAATGTAAGTGAAAATGTTGCTTTTGGTTTAAGGCAGCATACCAATAAAAGTGAAAAAGAAATTCAAACTATAGTAACGAAAATGTTAGATATGGTGGGATTGCCAGGCACTGAAAAAGCATATCCGGCGGAACTATCCGGTGGCATGAAAAAAAGAGTTAGTTTAGCTAGGGCGATAGCGTTAGAACCGGAAATAGTTCTTTATGATGAACCAACAGCTGGATTAGATCCTATTATGGCTAACGTTATTAGCGAATTGATTTTGAAAACAAAAGCAACATTGGGGGCAACATCATTATTGGTTACACATGATATGGGGTCTGCTTTCATGGCGGCTGATAAAATAGCCATGCTAAACGAGGGGCATATTGAGGCCATGGGGACGGTGGAAGAAATTAAAAAAAGCCCTAACCCATTTGTACAACAATTTATTAAAGGCGAGTTATTT
>JAQVYX010000015.1 GCA_029004715.1 Acidaminococcaceae bacterium
GCCAAAATTTTGGGAGCTTCTGCTTGATCAATATCCTCTCTTTCTATATAAAAATCAGACGCCGTTTCTAACTCTTTTTTCAACGTTTTATTTATAACTTGTTCATACAGTCCGTCTTTTAGCATTTTTCGTCCCCCGTTAACACCAATTTTTCCACTATAGCCACATCAGCCGGCAACCACTCTAGCGTTTCCAACTCCTTTATTTTCAACCATTGATATGATTTATGTTCTTTAAGCTTGAATTTCTTATTAGACACACAACAAATATAACTGTACATGTGAATAGAAAAGTCTGGATAACGATGTCTTATTTCCATAAATAAGTCTTGCTCTCTAACGTCTAGAACAAGCTCCAATTCTTCTTGTAATTCTCTTTTTAGTGCAAACACTGGTGTTTCTCCCTGCTCTATTTTACCGCCTGGGAATTCAAATTTATAAGAAACATAGTCATATTTTGCTTCTCCACGCTGCACGCAGAGAATTTCCCCCTTGCAAATAATAATTCCAGCGACTACTTCTAATTGCTTCACTATAAATTCCCCCATGTACTAAATTATATTTATTATACTATTTATATACAGACTATGCAGCATAATAAATCTGTCAACTCAATAAAATCAGAGGCCAACACTCCCACGGAGCATTGCCTCTGATTTTATTTTTCTCCCCCTATTCCACTAGATAAGCTTCCTGCATGGTCTTAAGTAAAAAGGCCTTGCTAGCATCTAGTTTTTCTAGGGCTTCTGCCGTTTGTTCATTCTTAAATTTTTCATTGAGGAAACGTGCTTCCAGTAATGCTATATAGAATTTCAAATATTGCAAGTTATTGGACATACTAGTATTAGATATTTCATCCACTTTTTTGGCCGCAATAAGTTTATCTAGATCTTGGTAGTTGTTTTTTACAAAATCATACCGTTTAAAAAGCTCATTATGGAGTTCTTCGTCGCTAGCGGTAAGCTTAATGGCGGGGATTGTGCCTTTCACAGGAATATTTTCCGCGGAAGCTATACTCGTATATCCATATTTGCTAGCAAGTAATGCGGCTACTAAAACCATTGTACTTTTTTTCATTACTATCCCCCCGTTTTTTATTATTCTTTATCTTAATAATATTATACAACACAAGAAGGGTTCCCAAGGGGAACCCTTCTTATTATTTTTATATTTTATTTTTTCTCTCTATCTCTTTCTCCGAAGCTTTTCCCTTAAAATGTTTTTCTTTATATTCTTCCAAAAAGTGAGACGGCCGAGAAGGCATTAATGACGCGAAAGACCGAGGCTTGCGCATGAGATAATACAACGTCGTATATCGAATAAGCAACACGCAGGTCTGACAAAGTCAGGAATGCCTTATCGGCCGTCGATTAACTTTAAGACTTACGGGGGGCACGCCCATGCGTATAAGTCGGCAACAACAACGGACTAACCTTATCAGTTTCAACCCCAGCATCCGCTAAAGATTTTTCGAATTTTTCTACATGAGCTAAAGTAAGTTTCCCTGTTTTTGTTTCTTTAGCACGTGCTGCGGCACTCTTACCGGCAATACGACCAAAAACAATGATATCTAAAAGAGAATTACCCATTAATCTATTCTTGCCATGAATGCCTCCAACTGCTTCCCCTGCTACGAACAGGTTCTTAACATTGGTAGTTTCACCATCCGGATGAATTAACAAACCACCATTTTGATAATGCAGTGTAGGATAAACAAGGATTGGCTGCTTACGCAAATCAATATCAAATTTGGCATACATACGCAACATACCCGGAATACCTTTTTCAATAGTACCTTCGCCACGAAGTTCATCAATCATAGGAGTATCAAGCCATACAGCACTGCCACCATCCAAGGCTGGGATTCCTTCTTTATTGGTGGAACATTCACGAATAATGGAAGCAGCAGCAACATCTCTGGTTTCCAAAGGATTCATAAAAGCAATACCATCTCTATTTATAAGTTGTGCGCCCAAAGAACGAACTTTTTCTGTTACCAAAGCACCAAAAATCTGGGATGGATAGGCAACACCTGTTGGATGATATTGAATAGCATCTTGATAAAGTAATTCAGCACCCACGCGATAACCTAAAACCAAACCATCGGCAGTAGCACCATAATGATTCGAAGTAGGAAAACCTTGGTAATGTAAGCGCCCCGCCCCACCTGTTGCGATAATTACAGTCTTAGCTTTAACAACGGAATATTCTCCGGTATCAAAGTTCATAAGAACCGCACCGGAAGCTTTACCTTCTTCATCCAAAATAAGTTCTATTGCCGGAGCGAAATCAATAGTAGTAATACCGCGGTTTTGCACTTCATCACGGACTACACGCATTATTTCAGCACCGCTATAGTCAGCGGCAGCATGCATACGCTTGCGAGAAGTACCACCACCATGAGTAGTAATCATAGTGCCATCTGGTTTTTTATCAAACATTACACCTAAATCACTAAGCCATTTAATAGCTAAAGGCCCATCGTGTACCAAACGGCTCAAAAGTTCCGGTCTGTTGGAAAAATGTCCGCCGCCCAAAGCGTCCAAATAATGTATGGCAGGTGAATCATTTTCTTTGTCTGCGCCTTGAATGCCGCCTTCAGCCATCATGGTATTGGCGTCACCCATACGTAATTTGGTTACTTGTAAAACCTTAGCGCCGGCTTTGTCAGCTTCAATAGCAGCCGAAGAACCTGCACCGCCGCCACCAATAATTAGCACGTCAACATCATAATCAACCACATCTAAATCTACATGTTTTCCCGTCAAACGACTGTGAGCTTGTAATAAGTCCGTCAATTCTGAAGGGGCTTTTTGTCCTTTATTAGGACCTACCAAAATATCTTTAAACCCTGTAGTGCGATAATCAGGATGGTATTCTTGCAAAAGCTTATCCTTTTCATCAGCATCCATGCGTCGAAGAGTCGCATGCAGTCTTTCGCTTCTTGTTTTTTCAACATTTTTAATTGAATCTAACATTTCTTGCGTATACATGTGCAACCCTCCTCTACTTTTCTATTTCCCGATGATTGTATAAGTCTTGAATTTCTTCCATGGGTTTCGCAATTAATTTTTCTAATTCCGGATCCCACTTACCATCTTCAATTTCTTTTACTCTTTCCTCTAAATGTTCACATTGGGGAGCAATATATTTACCTGTCAGGCGGCGAGCCAAAAGACCTACCGCACTATGAGTAATCTGTGCAGGACATCTGGAAGCGCAAATATTGCAACCTACGCAGTCAAAAGATTCGTGGGCGCAACGCTCGTATTCACCGCGTTGGGCATAAGCAATATATTGCATAACGTTAATACCCTGTGGACAGCCTTTAGTACAAGCATTACAGCCTATACAGCTATAAATTTCCGGATACAACTGGCCCATGATATTTTCTGTTGGTTTAATTTCTTCAATATCAAAAGTCCGCTTGTTAGTAGGATAAGATACAATTTGTCCCACACACATACCTGCTTCAATTTTAGTTTGACAAGATAAGCAAACTTTGATTTCCGTTGTGCCTTTGATACGATAAACTACCGCACATGCTCCGCAAAAACCACTGCGACAACCACAACCGCGTACCAGTTTGTACCCAGCATATTCCATGGCATCCATAATGGTAAGCTCCTCTGGCACAGTATACTTCTTACCTAGTAAAAAGACTTCTACCATTTCTTGCATTTGGCCAACCTCCTATTGTTTTGAAATTGTGGACTTTTAAGCTCCACACACTACACTTCAAGGTTAGAAAGATTATATACTTAATCTTTCCTCAATATTCATCTGGTAATTCGTCAATCTCATCACAACGAAATACCGGTCCGTCTTTGCAAACGTATTTATTTCCTACATTACAGCGCCCGCATTTGCCTACGCCGCATTTCATTCTGAATTCAAGCGTAGTGTAAACTTGAGTTTTCTCAAAGCCCATTTCAATAAGAGCTGCCAAACAAAGTTTAATCATAATTGGCGGCCCACAAAGCAAAACTGTCTTATCCGGAGTAAATTTTAAATCCTTCAAAAACTGGGGTACAAAACCTACATTACCGGTCCAACCTTCTTGAGCTCTATCAATAGTTAAGTGTACTTTTGTATTTTTTTCTTGAGGCCAAACTTCGCTAAGCTCTTTGTAATCAACGAAATCCTCTTTACTGCGAGCGCCATAAACTACGTCAATAGAACCGTAATCTTCGCGCTTGGCCAGCATATAATCTATAACCGAATGCAACGGTGCCAAGCCAATACCACCGGCAATAAAAATAAGGTCTTTATGTTTCAACGCATCCGTGGTCACCGGGAAACTCTTACCATAAGGCCCACGAATAGCAATTTGTTGCCCTACTTCCATAGCATGTAAACACTCCGTAATCTCGCCACAACGTTTAATACTAAATTCCATATAATCTTTCGTAGTCGGAGAAGAAGTAATAGAAAAAATTGCTTCTCCCATACCAGGAGCACTTAACATAGCACACTGACCAGGCATAAAATCAAAGACCATGCCACCTTCAGGTTTTTCAATACGAAAAGTCTTAACATCCGAAGTCTCTGTTCGAATTTCAGTAACAACACCAATTTGCGGTGTCAAAACATCTTTGCTTCCACAATTACACATCTTTAGCTACCTCCAATGCTTTTGCTACTTTTACAATATTGAGATTAACCGGACATTTCTGCAAACAACGGCCACAACCCACGCAGGCAAAAGTCCCTTCGTTATTCTCCGGAAAGTAAACTAGTTTATGCATATAACGCTGACGGAAACGTTCCAAACGGCTAACTCTAGGATTAACTGCTGCCATTTTAGTGAAATCTTTACACATGCAAGAATCCCAACAACGGAAACGCTCTACTTTATTATCCACTTCAAAGTCGCGCACGTCATAACAATGACAGGTAGGACACACATAGGTACAAGCACAACAAGATAAACAAGTTCCACTTAATTGTTGCCACACTGTAGAGTTAAATACTTTCTCTTGTTCTGCCGGAATTTTAGCTGCAATTTTGAAATCAGCTAAGGGCATTTTCGCCATGATTTCCTTGGTAGCTTTTTGTTGAGCAGCAACTTCTGCCGCATCACCTTCCACCAATAAGGTTTTGACTTTTTCTGTAAGCTGGCTGCCTTTATCTGTGTTAGCCTGCCAGAACAATTCATCACCCACTAGCCAAGTAGTAACATCACCACCGGGATTTGTAGCATCAATAGCAAAGGTACCGCAAAAACAAGTTTCATCGGGAGCACTGCAAGCCAACGAAACAATGGTACAGTTTTCTCTTCTAGCTTTGTAGAAAGTGTCCACAGGATCTTTAAGGAATACTTTATCTAATACCTCAAAACTACGCACATCACAACCGCGCACGCCAAAAGCGATGGTTGCTTCTTCCGGTAACATTCTTTGTTCTACGGAAAGCTTAAGACCATCGGTTTTAAAGTCCAACAAATTTTCTACTTGCGGAAAGAAAATGTTTTTAATGGATTTCGCTGTTTGGGTTGCTTGCAAATCAACTTCTGTAGCATTTTGCCAGATAGTAAAGTCAACTTTGTCATCTACATTAGCCGGCACATATAAGGTTCCTTGAGCAGACAGTGCGGCAAAAAGTTCCAGCCATTTGGCTTTATTAATTTTCAGCATACTATCTCCCCCCTTTCGCCGAGATAGTCGGCTCAACGTCATCAAATTTGTAGTCAACAAGAGGTGCTTTGCTGTCTGTATCTGCACCTGGTTGGTATTTGCCGTAAAACATACTAATATCTTTGCTAAATTTAGTATTTAAAAGTCCCAATTGTATGCCCTGAGGACAAACCCTAGCACATTCTCCGCAACCCACACAGCGTCCTGCTACATGATAGGCACGAATAATATGGAACATTTGCTCTTCAGCAGTATTAGCACTGGCTTTACCAGCAACTGCTGCCTCTTGATTATCAAAAATACACTGCTCACAACTGCATGCCGGGCAAATATCCCGACAAGCATTACAGCGAATACATTTAGAAAGTTCTTCCTGCCAAAAAGCAAAACGCTCTTTACTGGTCATGGCTTCCAATTTTGTAACCCCTGCTAATGGATCAAGTTTTTGACACTTTACTTCCATTTTTTCGCCCAGTTCTTTGTCAGCAATCATATAATCGCTGCCTTTACAACTCATACATTTAGCAAGAAGTATATCGGTCTTATTGAAAGTTTTCTCTCCATAAGCAGTTTTTACTATAACCTTTTCTCCCTCAACCGCTACGGAAATAATGCCCTTAACACCCTGAGCTTTGATTTTTTTAATATCAATCATGCCTGAGCAGGGGATGCCAATAACGGTAATGAGTTCACGTTTTACTCTATGATCTTTAATTAGCTGATTGATGCCATAGGTATCACAAGGTTTGGCAAAAATCGCCATGGTTTCCTTTTTCTTGCTGCCGGTCATTAAATATTTACTTAAATTTGCCGGGCAAAATTCATTGTAAACCAACTTATCTAGTTGTTCAAGTGATGTGAAATAAGCAGGAGAATTATCATAGTAAAATTCACCCGGCTGCCAAGCCAAAACCGCGGTTACTTTCTTTTCTTTTAACAGGCTCTCTGCTTCTTTTTTAATTAATTCAGCTATTTTTTGCATCGCAGATCCCTCAACTTTACATTTTCTCCTAGTCCCTTGATAGTTTCAGCAAAACTATTCATTGTTTCAGAGAACTTATTGCCTTCTGCCGCACTAACCCATTCTACACGCATACGTCCTTCTTCAATGCCTAAAAAGCTCAGCATACTCATCAGAAGTTTCATGCGGCGACGAGTATAGTAGTTACCGGAAGTATAGTGACAATCTCCCGGATGGCAACCACAAAGAATAACACCGTCTGCTCCACGCAAAAATGCGCGCAAGATGAAAAGCGGATTAACTCTGCAAGAACAAGGCACTTTAATAATTTTAATGTTAGCAGGATAAGTTTTACGAGCAGTTCCTGCTCCATCAGCACCAGCATAGCTACACCAATTACAACAAAATGCCACTATTAGTGGTTCATGATTTGTATTTTCGCAAGCTGCGGCTTCTAGCATATTGCATCCACCTCCGCCGTGATTTGTTTATTGCTAAAGCCATTTAAATCCATAGCTCCGCAAGGACAAGCAACAGTACAAGCTCCGCAGCCTTGGCAAAGGGCCACATTAACTACAGAAACAACACGTTGTTCACGTTTGCCGTTAAGATTGATAACCGTTCTTTCTTCCCCGGCAATAGCCCCGTACGGGCAAACATTTTCGCAAGCTAGGCAGCCACTACAGATCTTTTCATTACAGTACGCCACACAGGGATTGGTCGCCAATTTGTCCTTAGACAAAATGCCTAGAACTTTAACAGCCGCAGCACCTGCTTGGGCAACGGTTTCCGGAACATCCTTTGGTCCTTGGCACACTCCGGATAAAAACACCCCTGCTGTTGGACTTTCAACCGGACGAAGTTTAGCATGGGCTTCAGTAAAGAAGTTGTTTGTATCAATACTGGCAGTAAGCATGGTAGCTAATTTTTTAGCATCGGGTGAAGGCTGAATAGCTGTAGCCAAAACTACCATATCTGCATCTAAGGCAATATGTGTATTGGAAAGCGCATCAGAGGCATATACTTTAAGATGATCTCCCTGTTCTAAAATCTTACCAACCTGACCTTTTATATAGTGCACGTTATATTCTTCTACGGCACGACGATAGAATTCATCAAAGCCTTTTCCGGGAGTACGAACGTCAATGTAAAATACTGTGACATCAGTATCAGGGTATTTTTCCCTGGTAAGCATGGCTTGTTTAGCCGTATACATGCAACAAATTTTCGAACAATATTCTTTACCACGACCGGACACATCACGAGAGCCCACACAGGAAACAAATACTATATGCTTAGGCTGCTTACCATCAGACATACGTTGCAAATGGCCTTCTGTAGGACCTGCTGCATTGGTTAAACGCTCAAATTCCAAAGAAGTAATAACATCTTTGCTCTTATCATATTGATATTCACCAAATTTGGTCAAATCAATAGTTTCAAATCCAGTAGCTAAAACAATAGCCCCATACTTTTGCGTGATAATTTCGTCCTCTTGCGTATAATCAATAGCCTTGGACGGACAAACTTTTTCGCAAATACCGCATTTTCCGGTCTGGAACTTCAAGCAATGCTCGCGATCAATAACCGGTACTTTGGGAACAGCTTGCGCAAACGTAATGTAAATAGCGCTCCTATTGTCTAGGCCTTGGTTAAATTCATTAGGAGTTTTACGGGAAGGGCATTTATCTTGGCAAACACCGCAGCCTGTACAAAGATCAGCTTTAACGCTACGTGCACGTTTGCGAATATCTACCTCAAATTGTCCAACATAGCCGCTAACCTTTTCAATTTCACTATAAGTATAAATAGTAATATTAGGATGAGCTGCTACATCTACCATCTTAGGTGTCAAAATACAAGCAGAACAATCTAATGTAGGAAAGGTCTTATCAAGCTGTGACATTCTACCACCAATGGACGGTTTTTTTTCTACCAAATCAACTTTGTAACCAGCTTCCGCAATATCCAAGGCAGTTTGAATACCTGCAATACCGCCACCAATAACTAATGCTCTTTTGACTACTTCACTTTCACCTGCCTGCAAAGGTGAGTTAAACCTAACCTTGGCAATGGCGGCTTTTGCTAACGCAATAGCTTTTTCCGTTGCTACTGCTTTATCCTTATGTACCCAAGAACATTGTTCACGAATATTGGCAATTTCCAATAAAAACGGATTAAGTCCGGCCGCTTCCGCAGCTTTTCTAAACGTAGCTTCGTGCATTCTGGGAGAACAGGCACAAATAACAACTCGTGTCAGCCCCTGCTCGCGAATTGCATTTTGCATTAATTCTTGACCACCCTCAGAACACATATAGCGATAATCTGCAGCAAACGCTACGTCGGGAATAGCTTTGACGCTCTCGATAACTTTAGCGACATCAACCGTGGCGGCGATGTTACTTCCGCACCAACATACAAAAACGCCTATCTTCTGCAATCTAATCCCTCCAAAAACTGAATTTTTCTTGCTAGCTTAACCACGACAGTCCATAAAAACAGAACGTCAGCCCCTTCCTAAGATAGAGTCTGTGTGGTTTGTGATTTTATTTATTGTATTTTCTAAATGCCGCTACAATAGCCTGTTGTGGCATTTTTTCATCAATATATTCCGGTATATCTTCGGCCGTAATACCATTTTCGCCTTGCTGACGAATAACACTTAGCCTAACAGATTCTATTAACGCTGCTGGGCTGACTCCTCTTGGGCAACGAGCCGCACAAGTAAAGCAAGAAAAGCATTTCCAAGGAGTAACTGATTTTTGCAGAACGTCCACATGTCCATTAATTAGCTCCCAAACCACACGATGTGGCTGGATATCCATCTTATAACCGGCGGGACAGGCGGCGGTACATTTACCACATTGCATACATTTACTAATGTCAGTACCGCTTCTGCGTACAATTTCTTCCGCTTGTGCTTTTTCCGTTATTTGCATCAGTTCTCACCTACTTCCTTAACACCGAGAGCTTCTGCCAAAAGTTCCGTAAAATAATGTATGGGCAAATGTTCGCTAGCAGAAGCATTAACATCCATATTGTAATTACACAGCGGACAAGCGGTAATAAGTTCTTCTACTCCTTTGTTACGCGCTGATGCTAAAATATCGCTAACCATGCCTTGAGCTATAGCTTTATCCTTAATAGCCATATAACCACCACAACATTCATTACGCATATCAAAAGGCACTGGCGTGGCCCCTAAAGCACGCAAAAAGTCCTCTAAAATAGAAGGGTTTTCCGGATCATCAAACTGCATAACACCAGCTGGGCGAAGTAACATACAACCATAATATGCCCCAATTTTTCGGTTTTTTAAAGGATTAACTACTTTTTCCGCAATTTTGTCAAATCCCACTTGGTCTCGTAAAAGTTCTAAGTAATGAATAACCTGTGTCTCTCCCTGATAAGGAGTTTCCAGCTCTAAATACGCATTAGCTTTATCACGCACTTCACTATCGTTTGCCATGTCATCATTTACACGTTTTAAAACATGGTGACATGCTGAGCACAACGTTACCAACTTGCCGTCAAGGGCGGCAGCCGCCGCTAGGCTACGTACAGAAGATAATTTTGTTGCTATTTCATCTTCTGCCTGAGGATAAACAGCACCACAGCACTGCCAATCTGCCAGCTCCTTTAGCTCAAACCCCAAAACCTTCCCTGCTTGCTTGGCGTAAAGGTCAAGTTGTTTGGCCTTGGTACTTAGGGTACATCCAGGATAATAATTATAGATCATGTTCTCCCGTCCGAAAAAAAAATCGGACTACCTCCTTTTCCAAACTTTATATTGTGAAAATTTTACATCCAATAATAATATTGTATACACAATATCATTATACCTTAATTATTCTATAATGATAAGGTATTTCCTGTATATAAATATAAATTGTTTGAAAAAAAGTGCAATGCGGAATGGTATCAGACCTGCATTGCACTTGCAATTTAAATTGTTGGTGTTTCTTCTTCTTTAACACTATTATCCTCGCCTAGTAAAATAGCCATAAATTCTGTACCTGTAATAGTTTCTTTTTCTACAAGATATGCAGCTAATTCATGGAGCTTGGGGATATTTTCCAGCAAAATCTTTCTGGCTGCTTCATGAGCTTTTTTTATGATTTCCAATACTTCGTAATCAATTCTTGTAGCCGTTTCTGCAGAACACATTAAAGAAGCATCACCGCCTAAGTAAGCATTGTTAATCGTTTCTAAAGCCATCATATCAAATTCTTTGCTCATGCCTAAACGAGCCACCATGGCGCGAGCCAACCTTGTTGCTTGTTCAATATCATTAGCAGCTCCGCTGGTAATAGAATTGAAAATCAACTCTTCAGCAGCACGACCGCCTGTCAGTGTAACTATTTTGTTGAAAGCATCTTCCCTACTCATAAGCACCGATTCTTCTTCCGCCACCTGCATTGTATAACCTAAGGCACCGGAAGTACGGGGAATAATTGTTATTTTATGTACCGGAGCTGAATGTTTTTGTTTAGTAGCAACCAAAGCATGTCCGATTTCGTGATAAGCAATAATTTTCTTTTCTTTAGGCGATATTACTGCGCCTTTTCTCTGATAGCCCGCAATAACTACTTCTACTGATTCTTCTAAGTCACTTTGAATAACTTCTGTGCGATTCATTTTTACCGCTCTTAAAGCCGCTTCGTTAATCATATTAGCTAATTCTGCGCCGGAAGCCCCACTGGTAGCACGAGCAATAGCATTGAAATCAATATCGTCGGCAATCTTAATTGCAGCCGAATGCACCTTCAAAATAGCTTCTCGCCCCTTAAGATCAGGAAGATCCACCGGTATGCGACGATCAAAACGTCCTGGGCGCAGAAGAGCTTTATCCAAGGTTTCAGGTCTATTGGTAGCAGCCAAAATAACAACGCCCTTGCTACCATCAAAACCATCCATTTCAGCCAAAAGTTGGTTCAAGGTTTGTTCTCGTTCGTCGTTACTGCCAAATTGTCCAGTATCACGTTTTTTACCAATAGCATCAATCTCATCAATAAACACTATACATGGTGCTTTTTCCTGGGCTTGTTTAAACAAATCACGCACACGAGCCGCTCCCATTCCTACAAACATTTCAATAAATTCAGAGCCTGAAATAGAAAAGAATGGCACTTTAGCTTCGCCGGCTACAGCCTTAGCCAATAGCGTCTTTCCTGTCCCCGGCGGCCCCACCAAAAGCGCTCCTTTAGGCAGATTAGCACCTATGGCCTTGTACTTAGTTGGATCATGCAGGAAAGAAACCATTTCCATTAGCGCCTCTTTGGCTTCATCCTGTCCGGCTACATCAGCAAATACTTTTCCACTTTGTGCTTGCACATAAATCTTGGCCTTGCTTTTCCCAAAACTCATAGCATTGCCGCCGCCCATACCCATTTTAGGGGCTAAATAACGCATAAACAATTGTCCCAATATAAAGAAAATTAAAATTGGAATAACCCAATTATTGAAAAACTTAGACAAAGCTGTTTCTTCTTTGGGAATAACTTGAGAAAATTCGACCTTACTCTTCATCAAGCGGTCAACTAGCTGTGGATCTTCAATACGGCCGGTAACATAAATAACATCTTTATCATCTTCCTTGCACAAAAGCGCAATTTTATTAGTCGTTATTTCTACCTTGCTACCTTTGCCGGCATCTACCATTTGCAAAAAATTAGTATAAGAAACCTCGTGAACCTGTGGCTTAAAGAACATGGGCGTTATAATCGTGTTAATAACCATTATTATAATCATTGCTACCATATAGTAGTAAACTATAGGTCTTTTAGGGCTTTTTGTTTCCATAAACTTACCTCCTGAAATTAAAACCAAGTATTTGCTACCTAATACAATGATAATAGTTATCTAGTATTAAAACAAGTTAAATATTAACTAAAATACCTTATTACCAAAAAAATTACTAAAAAAATGAGCACCCCTATTAGGATGCCCATAAAAAGTATATATTAGTCCTTCTCTACATATTTTTTGATATTAGAAGCATTTACATATTGCTGAAAGCTGCTACCATTTACTGCAACCAGTGTTGGCGCGCTTTGCACGCCATATTTTTCTACTAATTTCAAGTTTTCTTCCGCATTGATTGTTTGATATTTAATCTTAGCTTTATCCAAGAACCCTTTAGCTAAACTGCAGTTAGGACAAGTTTTAGTTGTAAAAAGAAGAATCTCGGCATTAGTACTACCCACTTTTAACACGGTTTTTTCTTCCAAATTTTTCTGTCTTTCATTTTTTAGTTTAGAATGAGAAAGGTTATACAACTTACGTTCTTTAAATTCTTCAGCTTTGCCTTCATTCCAGTTCTGCACCGGACGATAGTAACCGGTAATACGGCTATATACCTCGGTTTTTTCACCACAATCAGGGCAAGTATACTCTTCACCGGCAATATAGCCGTGATTTTTACAAACGGAATATGTAGGAGACAAAGTGTAATAAGGTAGCTTATAATTAGCGGCAATTTTATGTACTAGAGCTGCTGCTGCTTGCCAAGAAGGCAATTTTTCGCCTAGGAAAGCGTGGAAAACAGTCCCTGATGTGTATAATGACTGTAGTTCATCTTGAATATCCAAAGCTTCAAAAACATCTTCGGTATATCCTACCGGTAAATGCGAACTATTTGTGTAATAAGGAGTTTTGCCATGTTCACTAGCAGTAATAATATCCGGGAACTGTGCAATGTCATGCTTAGCAAGCCTATAGGAAGTAGATTCAGCAGGTGTCGCTTCTAGATTATAGAGATCTCCATATTCCTCTTGGTAGTCAACCAGGCGTTCACGCATATGATTCAAAACATCTTTAGTAAAGCTTTGTGCATTAGCATCAGTTAAATCTTTACGAATCCATTGAGCATTCAGACATGCTTCGTTCATACCAATAAGTCCAATTGTAGAAAAATGATTTTCAAATGAGTTCAAATATCTGCGAGTATAAGGATATAAGCCTTCTTTTAATAACCGCGAAATTATAGTCCTTTTGGTTTTCAAAGAACGAGCAGAAATATCCATCATTTTATCTAGGCGACGATAAAATTCTTCTTCAGTTTTTGACTGATAAGCAATGCGCGGCATATTAATAGTTACAACACCCACAGAACCGGTGCTTTCACCACTACCAAAAAAACCTCCGGATTTCTTGCGAAGTTCACGCAAATCCAACCGCAAACGGCAACACATACTACGAACATCGGAAGGTTCCATGTCGCTGTTGATATAGTTAGAAAAATAAGGAGTTCCATATTTAGATGTCATTTCAAACAGCAGCTTATTGTTTTCTGTTTCCGACCAGTCAAAATCTTTAGTAATAGAATATGTTGGAATAGGATATTGGAAGCCGCGGCCATTAGCATCTCCACCTATCATAACTTCAATAAAGGCCCTGTTTACCATGTCCATTTCTTTTTTACAGTCTTTGTATTTAAAATCCGTTTCCTTGCCGCCTACGATACAATTCAGCTCTGCAAGATCATTAGGAACCGTCCAATCTAAAGTAACATTAGAAAAAGGAGCCTGCGTACCCCAGCGAGAGGGCGTATTAACACCATAAATAAAGGCCTCAATACATTTTTTAACTTCATTATAAGAAAGATTATCCGACTTAACGAAAGGAGCTAAATAGGTGTCAAAAGAGGAAAAAGCCTGAGCTCCTGCCCATTCGTTTTGCATAATACCCAAAAAGTTTACCATTTGATTGCATAAGGAAACCAAGTGTTTAGCCGGTGCCGAAGTTATTTTACCCGGAATACCGCCCAAGCCTTCTTGAATAAGCTGTTTTAATGACCATCCAGCACAATAACCTGTTAGCATAGACAAATCATGCAAATGTATATCAGCATTTCTATGTGCGTTAGCCACTTCCTGATCATAAATTTCGCTTAGCCAATAGTTGGCCGTAATAGCCCCAGAATTACTTAAAATCATTCCGCCTACAGAATAAGTAACGGTAGAATTTTCCTTTACACGCCAATCTGTTAGATGTACGTAGCTATCTACAATTTCTTTGTAATCCAAAATAGTAGATTTCATGTTACGAATTTTTTCACGTTGTTTTCTATACAAAATATAACTTTTTGCCACATCTGCATAGTCAGCAGCAATAAGTACTGCTTCGACGCTATCTTGAATATCCTCTACTGTCACAAGAGAACCTTTAATCTTTTTTTCGTAATCTGCAGTTACTTTCAAAGCAAGCATATCAATAATATCTTGATTATACTGTCTATCTACAGAGTCAAACGCTTTCAGAATGGCTACGCCAATTTTTGCAAGGTCAAACTTAACTTCCTTGCCATCTCTCTTCATTACCTTATACATAGTAATCATTCTCCTTTATCTGCTACCTGTACTACTCATTATATTACACAGAAAAAACTTGTCAAGAGCAAAAACACTATATCTTGACAGTATCCCATTTAACATGCACTATATATAGCGGTGTTCTTTGATAATTCAAATTCCTCGTAATTCCACGAAATCCATAGTTTTTCGCAGTATTTCTGCGAAAATTTCCATTTCATTTTTTGTGTAACCACTGAAGTTTTCTTCAATTAAGTCTCCTGAGTCTACAAAATTTTGAAGAAAATAGGGAGACTCCTTGCTCAGCCATTGTCCAATAGCAGCAAAATCTTCCGCTGTATGCAACTCTCTTACCACCGTAGTCCGAAATTCATAAGGAACCACATTGCTCATTAACAAATCAGCACTTTCTTCCATATTCTCTAAAGGCACCTTATCAGTTCCCATAGTTTTAAAATAATTTTCTTTAGAATTTTTAATATCCATCGCCACATAGTCCACTAATTTACGTTCTATTAAACGTCTTAATAAGCCTGGGAAGCTTCCATTTGTATCTAGCTTAACACTTAGACCCAGTTTTTTAATACGTTCCATGAGAGCTTCTATATCGGGCTGTAATAGCGGTTCTCCACCGCTGATACACACTCCGTCTAAAACCTTGGCCCTTTTCTGCAGAAAATTCAAAAATTCGCTCTCTTCCATAGCACCGGTGGCATCTGGATTTACAACCAAAGAAGCATTATGGCAAAAGGGACAACAAAAATTGCACCCGCCGGTAAATGCCGTACAGGCAACTTTGCCCGGATAATCTAATAAAGTTAATTTTTGGAGACCAAAAATTTTCATATTCGTTCCTCTTCTCCCTGCTTTAAAAATAAGTATTAACTTTATTATACACTAAAAATCAAATTGCCAAAATGCTAATATTATGTTATTATTTCAAGTATACTATTATGCGGATGTAGCTCAGGGGTAGAGCACTTGCTTCCCAAGCAAGGTGTCGCGAGTCCGAATCTCGTCTTCCGCTCCAAAAAAAAATAAAAGGCCTGTACAAACAACTTAACCGTGGTTTGTACAAGCCTTTTTTATTTTGTCTAAATTTATTTCCTGCCGGGATAAGCTTTTAAGCCTTCACCCAAAATAGTAATTGCTTTTTCAATATCTTCACATTTTAAAACATAGGCCAAGCGTGCTTCATCTATACCGCAACCCGGTGTGCTATAAAATCCATTGCCAGGTGCGAACATTACCGTTTCACCATCAACATCAAAAGCTTCCAAAAGCCAAATAGCAAATTTTTCGGCATCGTCGACAGGTAATTTAACCATTAGATAAAATGCTCCTTTGGGATTAGAAGATGTAACTCCCGGAAGCTTTTCCAAGGCTGTTTTGATGGTATCTCTGCGTTTTTTGTATTCTATATTTACGGCATCAAGATAAGATGTGGGCGTAGAATACAAAGCTGTAGCGCCAATTTGCTCCAAAATAGGACTGCATAATCTAGCTTGGCAGCATTTTAAAATTTGCTGTTGAAAAAGTTCGTTTTTAGAAATAATGCAGCCAATTCTAGCACCACAAGCACTGTATCGCTTGGATACGGAATCTATAATAATCAAATTATCTAATACTTCCGGTATAGTGCCAAAACTAATATATTTGCCATCATAAACAAACTCCCGGTAAACTTCATCAGAAATTAGACCTAAATCGTATTTGCATACTAAGCGAGCAATAACCGCCATCTCTTCTTTACTATAAACAACTCCTGTGGGATTACTTGGGTTAGTAAGTAAAATAGCCTTTGTTTTGGCTGTAATAGCGGCTTCAATTATTTCTTCCGCCGGCAAATGATAACCATTTTCTACGCTAGTGTGTATCGCTTTAATTACTACGTTATTTTCTTTAGCAAAGCTATTATAGTTGGCATAAAAAGGTTCAAAAACTAGAATCTCGTCACCGGGATCACACAACGTCAAAACTGCAAATCTTAGGGCCTCGGAACCACCGTTAGTGACATAAATGTCAGCCGGCTCAAAGGGCATATCCCATTCCTTGTAATATTGGCTTATAGCATTAACAAGGCATTCCTCACCCTTAGAATTGCTATAGGCAATAACTTTTTCGTCAAAACTACGAATACTATCCATAAATAATTGTGGTGTCTCAATATCAGGCTGGCCAATATTGAGATGATAAACTTTCTTACCTTTAGCCTTAGCTGCCGCCGCATAGGGAGACAGTCTCCTAATAGGAGACGTAGTTAATGCTTGTACACGCTTTGAAATTTTCATAAAGCACCCCTCATAATTAATATAATTTATTTGTGATTATAGCACTCCGTGAAGCTCTTTTTTTCTAACGGTAAGCTACCTATATATGTTAAACCATACATTTATATTTTTCAATATTTTTCTCATGTATACAGTATTTTTAACCAAAAAAGGCAAAGAAGCCGAAAACCAAGCTTCTTTGCCTTTCAATATTTTAATCCTTAAAAATGATATGTCACACCTAGGTTAACGCCATGCGTCTTAGCATCTATACCATAATCGAATCCTCTATATTTGGTATTAGTATAGAACAAATCCAAATCAAAATTATGTGTCAAATCATAACCTACGCCTACCTCATATGCAGTAATCTTATTTCCTACGCCGATGCTGGCCCAGGCAGAAGTTCTTTGGGCAATATCCATACGTCCCAAAACGCCTACTTGATAGCCATTTTGCGAATCCTCAATATTTCCTCCCGGTACCTTTAAGCGAGTATGGACATAACCGGCAAAAGCTGCTATGTTGGGATTAAATTGATACATTAAATTTAATTGATTGGATTGTAAGGAAGAATCTAAAGCATCACCCGCATGCCCTACATATTTGTAATCAATACCAATTTTATCACCCAAACCATAAGTCAAGCCTAGACGGCCACGTGTTTTGCCATCCATATCCCTTGTCCAACCATACTCCTCGACCTTAAAGCTCGGTCCTAAACTAAAAGAGGCATCTATTTTGCCCGTTCCCTGATCCATGTTAGTCATTGGTGCAGCATAAACTACAGACGCTGCCAATAAACTTAATACACTCACTCCTAAAGTAATCTTTTTCATTTTAGCGTCCTCCTACCACATATTAAATATTATTATTTGGCCGTTAAACCGCCATCCACATTAATTATAGCGCCTGTCATATAACTATTCAAGGGGGAGCTTAAAGAACAAATTACATGTGCTATTTCTTCCGGTCGACCAATACGTCCCAATGGGTATGGCTCTGCCATTTCTTGCAAAGTATAGCCTCCCTTAGACACCTGCGCTTGCACCATGGGAGTCAATACATCCCCCGGACAAATGCAATTAACACGCACTTTTGGTGCTAAATCTAAAGCCAACGCTCTAGTTAAAGCTACAACCGCCCCTTTAGAAGCGCAATATATCGGACAACCATAATTTCCCTCTAAAGCGGCATCAGATGCTATATTAATAATAGTTGCATTTTCTTCGCTAAGAAGCGGTATTATAGACTGGCAAAGAAAAAAAGTCCCCTTAAGGTTAGTATCCATTACCGCGTTATATTCTGCTTCCGTTACTAATTCTAAACGTTGCTCATTATATATTCCTGCAGAATTAATCAAAATGTCTACCTTGCTTTTGTTCTGTTTTAGAACTGTGGCCACCTTTTTGCAACCATTAAGCGTACTAACATCAGATTGTATATAAGTAACCCTGGAAGCAAATTTGTTCAAAGCAGCTAAAGCTGCTTGCCCTCGTTTTTCGCTACGCCCAACAATAAAAACTTCTGACCCATCACATAACATTTTTTCAGCCACAGCCAAACCAATACCTGAAGTTCCACCACTAATGACAGCTACTTTCCCTACCAATTGATAATTATTCATCGTTCCCACCTCATTCTAAAGCTATTTTCCCCTGTTTTTTCCCCCATATGGACCATAGTAGAGCTAAAACCTTGTTTTTTATAAAAAGCTAATGCTTGCTTATTCTTGACATAAACATCCAATTCCAAACTTGTAAAATTTTTTTTAGCATGATTTATAAATAATGTTCCTATACCTTTTCTTTGCTGCTCTTTTGCTACAAAGAGTCCACCTATAAATCCTTTTCTCATAAAGGAAATGAAACCAATTATTTCTCCCGCTTCTTCATCCACATAAGTAACACTTTGAGGCAAAAAATTGTCTTCAATAGCCTTAGCACGTCGGCGCCAAAAATTCATGGGAATAAAAGGATGAGACAAGGTTGTGGTTTTAAGCCACAACCTTGTGAGTATCTGGTTTTCTTTTTTTTGTGCCAAGCGAATCATCTATCTACCCCTTATATAAAATAAACTTATACAACGCAATGATACATTTCGTCATGAAAGCATTTTTACCTGCCACCACCGTTTATTTTTTTAACAGAATGATTATTTTAGTTGCTATTTGTGGTGCACTTTCCATCATTACCAGCATACCATGGCGTTCCGCGATTTCTTTAGAAATAGCTAAACCCAGCCCTGTCCCACTCTTATTTTTTTCTCCTCTAGTTTTGTAGAAACGTTCAAAAACATGAGGCAAAATTTCTTTAGCTACACCTATACCATGATCCACTATTTCCAGTTTATCCCCCTGCAAAGACAAGGTTACCTGACCATCTTTGGGAGAAAATTTAACCGCATTATCCATGAAAATCATTAACATCTGACGTAAACGGCCATAATCTCCTACCAATGGATACGAAGTAGTATCTGTGTCCAATATTATATCAATGTTTTTGTCTTTGCCTAAGCGCTTGCTACTATGAACAACATCTAACAAAACATCATAAAGATTTAACTGTGTCATTTCAATTTTAAAATTCACATTCTGCAAGCGTGATAAATCTAATAAATCATTAATTAAGCGTTGCAAAAAAATAGTTTCAGATAGCATTTGTCTATAATACTCATCTATTTTTTCCGGTACCGTTACAACCTTATCACTTAACGCTTCTAGTGAACCACGTATAACCGTAACCGGAGTCCGTAACTCATGCGAAATATTGGCAATAAAATCCTTACGCATCTGATCTAATTGGGCACTTTCATTCCTGGCAATCAAAAGACGCTCACCCAACGAATCTAATGCCGTGCCCAATTCGCCAACTTCATCATCTTGACGCACATTGCAGCGTACTGTATAGTCGCCTTCTGTCATTTTTTCAGCTGTTTCTTGCATGGTCTTTAGAGGTTTAGTAAACCGCCAAGAAAAATAAACGGCAATTAAAAATGCGGCCAATAAAGCAAACCCACCGCAGATAAGTAAAATTCTCACACCTTGCTTAGCTGCCATATTCATACCTGATAACGGTGCGTGAATAAGTACTGCGCCTAAAATTTCTCCATCTTTATTTTTAATAGGCGCTCCCACTGTAAGAGTAGGAACTTTTAACATATTACTAAACCCACTACTTGTCGTTACTTTACCTTGCATAACATTTTTTACTACCTCTTCAGCATCAGGTGGCAAATCTTTATACATAAACTGAGGTTTTTTACCTCCGGCATGAGAGGGCATTTCTAAATTATGGTCTTCGTCTACTATCCACACATCTTCGGCTGCAGCGCTCCCCAAAAATCTTAGAACCGAGTTAAAGCCCAAGCCCATAGGTCCTTGTAGCCTAGGCCTACGTTTATTTCTATCCATCATCATACCTTGAGACGGTTCGTAAAGTTCATTATTAAAACCCTTTTGTCCTATTTTGGCTTCTTTTTCTTGCCAAGCAACCATTTGGTCTCTGCTATCACCTAAAGCTTGGGCTATTTTTACTGCGCGTTCCTCCAAATCTTGTTTCTTCATGTTTATAGTGTGTTGGCTAAATAAATAAGTAAAACCACTTCCTACAACTAAAGAGAATATCAGCAATGCAAGCGCAAAAGACAAGAAGAGCTTGATGGTTATTTTATTCTTCATCAGCCTTCTCCTCAAAACGATATCCTACTCCCCAAATAGTTTTTATTTCCCATTGTTCGTGAGGATATTGGTCCAACTTGGCCCGCAATCTTTTAATATGCGAATCTACCGTACGACTGTCGCCAAAATAATCATAGCCCCAAATACTATTTAGTAAATTTTCCCGCGAAAAAACTTTGTTTTTATTTCTCGCAAAGGTCCATAATAGTTCAACTTCTTTTTTAGTTAAAAGCAGCTCATGATTTGCTACCTTTACTTTATACTCTTCCAAATTAATTTCCAGATTATCTATAACAAATTTCTTAGCATCTATTTGTCCTGTGCTCATACGACGTAAAACAGCTCTAACTCTTGCCATAACTTCACTGGCAGAAAATGGTTTAACAATATAATCATCCGCCCCAATATCTAACCCCATTATTTTTTCAAAATCTTCGCCTCTAGCCGTAACCATAATAATAGGAACCATGGACGTTTTGCGAATTTCACGGCACACTTCAAAGCCATCCTTTTTGGGCATCATGACATCCAAAAGAATTATTTGTATTTCGCTTATATTTTTAGTGAACTTTAGTAATGCCTCATCACCATCTAGGGCAATAATAGGGTCTAACCCCTCTTTTTGAGCATACGTAGCCAATATAGAGGTTATTTGTTCATTATCATCTGCAATTAATATTTTAGTCATACAAACACCACCTTTCTACTATTAATTATACAACTTTTTATGTTTTTTCCATGGCATAAAGCATAAAAACATACTTTCCCTCGAAAAAAAACATATTTTCGTCAAAATACTAGTCTATACTAAACTTAGAGTTAAAGAAGATGCCCCATAAAATTTTAAGGAGTGTGATTTATATTATGAAAAAAATCCAATCAACTTTATTAGCCAGTTCATTAATCGCGGCCCTGTTTTTTTCAACAGCCTATGCTGCAACCAACACCCCGGATACTAATCCCCACAAAATGCGTGACCTTGTAGAAACATATCAATCCGAAAAGACTGACCGTATCGAAGATAATAAATTTACTACAATGGGAAATCATCGCCCAATGGCCATGCGTAGAAATGGCGGTCCTTGGAGGCTTTTGGCGGAATTAACCGGTAAAGATGCCAACGCAATTAGACAAGATTGCCGTACAAACAACAAATCCCCGTATGCTTACGCTAAAGAAAACGGCGTAGATGTACAATTTCAGGCCAAACAATTGGCCGCTGTAAAAAAAGGTCTAAGCCAAGCCGTAACCAATGGCAAAATAACTCAAGAAAAAGCTGATAGTGCTCTGGAAAGATTCAGCAAATTTCAAAAAGATGAAGCTGCCGGAAAAGTAATGTTTCCTAAAGGACATGGCCCAGGCATGATGGGTAACGAAAATCGTGGTATGGGTTATAGTCGCAATATGACAAAAGGCTCAATGCCTGTCGACACTCTAGCAGAATTAACAGGCAAAAATGTGGACGATTTAATGACGATCTGCCGCACTAGCAATAAAACCTGCTATGACTTAGCTATAGAAAACGGCGTCCTTGACCAATATAAAGAAAAACGTATTGCAGCAAATAAAGAATTTTTAGCTAAATTAGTTACTGAAGGCAAAATTTCTCAAGAAAAAGCAGATGAAATTTTAGCTAAAGTAGAAAAAAACATTAGTGAGAACAAACCTGAAAGAAAACACATGGTCACTGGTTCTAGGGTTCCTGGACCAAACAGAATTTCTCCAATAGAGGGATAAATTAAAATCCTCTTATAGTAAAGACACTACCTGTTCAATATAATATTGAGCCGGTGGTGTCTTTTTCTCTATGCATATAAATTATTAACCTTATTACACCTGCTTTATTATACTCCGGGAGGAATTTTATCTTTCATAATATTGCGATAATTTAAAATTTTTCCGTCCACAATAAATGTCCCATCTCCATTAGCGTGAAAAGTCTGCTTATTATCTTTGGCGGTATTATACCAAGCCTGTTTTCCCTCTAAAACAATGATCCCATAAGCTTCTATATAATCTACAACTCTACATTCCAAACAAAAAAGACAATCCTCAAGCAGAGGGGGCTTAACAGTTTCAGCTTTTTTTACGTTTAAGCCAAATTTTTTTAACTTATCTACTTTTTCTCCTGAAATAGCTCCTATGCGCACAGTTTTTTCTGCTAAATCTATCGCTGGTACACACAAAACACACTCTCGTTGTTCCAGCAACGCGGCAAAAGAATAATTCCAAGGTCCTGTTTTAAGAGCAAGAAGTGGAGTAAAATCAAGAACCATATGCCAAGAAATAGTCATTACATTATTTTTTCGTCCAACTCTAGTAGTTACTAGCAAAACCGGACCAGATTCCAAAAACATGAAACTTTTTTCTAGAGGTAACTTTTGCAATGTCATATTTTACCCTCCCTTGACTATTATGCTAAAAAAGACCTTCCAAAAACTTGGAAGGCCTTAAGTTGTTAATTGGTGATCCACCCGGGGCTCGAACCCGGGACACCCTGATTAAAAGTCAGGTGCTCTACCAACTGAGCTAGTGAATCATTTGTAGCTACGACGAGCACACAACGTTAGTATTATACAAGCTAAGCACCTTATATGTCAAGCAAATGTATTAGAAAAACTCTTTAAGAACCATCGTTTGCTTACGATTGGGTCCAACAGAAACAATTCCAAGTTCTACACCAGCTACTTCGCTAAGTCTCTTTAGATATGCCTTAGCTTCAAGGGGCAACTCATTGAAATCTCGTACGCCTGTAATATCAGTCATCCAGCCCTTAAATTCCTCGAATACAGGCTTTACTTGCGCCAGTACTTTTAAATTTGCTGGAATATTTGCAATATTTTTGCCATCAATTTCATAACCCACACACATTTTAATGGTTTCCATATTGTCTAAAATATCTAAACGTGTAATGGCTAAATAATCCAAGCTATTAACACGTGCAGAATATTTAATCATAAAAGCATCTAACCAACCACAACGACGAGGACGTCCTGTAACAGTACCATATTCATGTCCTGTCTCACGAATTTTATGCCCAGGTCCATCTGTGTCCAAAAGTTCAGTAACAAAAGGTCCTTCGCCTACGCGGGTTGTATAAGCTTTCACTACACCAACTACATGATTGATTTTCTTCGGACCGATACCACTTCCTGTACTAGCATTTCCGGCCGTAGGATTAGAACTGGTAACATAAGGATAAGTACCATGATCAATGTCTAAAAACGTAGCTTGTGCTCCTTCAAAAAGAACATTTTTATCTTCATCAAAAAAGCCCTCCAAGGCAACGCTGGTATCTGTAACATAAGGACGAAGCCTCTCTGCATAAACCAAATAGGTTTTAAGCATCTCGTCATAATCTAGTGGTTCCGCATCGTAAATTTTAGTAAACAAAGCATTTTTAGCAGCCAACTGCACCTGCAATTTTTCTGCCAAAACCTCTGCATCCAAAAGATCACACATACGAATACCGGTACGTGCATACTTATCCATATAACATGGCCCAATACCACCCTTAGTTGTACCTATTTTATGTGCACCCAAAGCAGCTTCTTGCAGCTCATCCAAGCGTTCATGATAAGGAAAAACAACGTGAGCACGATCACTAATTAAAAGCTTACTAATATCCACACCTTTATCCTTCATTGTCTGGATTTCCTTTAAAACTACACCGGGGTTAATAACAACGCCATTACCCAAAAAACAAGTCTTACCATGATATAAAATACCGCTGGGTAATAAACGTAATTTATATGCTACATCATCAACAACAACCGTATGTCCTGCATTTGAACCGCCTGAATAACGCACTACAGCATCGGCTTTTTGTGCTAAATAATCTACAATCTTACCTTTTCCCTCGTCACCCCATTGGGCGCCAATTACTACAACTGATGACATAATCGCATCTCCTTATAGGCCAAAACGCGCCATAATTAAATCAACATTTTTCAGCATGGGCTTCGGATCAAAGCAATGCTCAATTTCTGCGGTTGTAAGATATTTTTTAATATCTGTATCTAACCCCACGTTAGTTTTAAAATCTGCCCCTTCTAACCAACGAGCCATAGCATTTCTTTGCACCCATTTATAAGCATCTTCACGTAAAACTCCCTTAGTAACCAACGCAAGTAATAAATTTTGGCTAAAAATCAAACCTCCGGTTTTGTTCAGATTAGCTATCATTGCATCAGGGTAAACCAATAATTTATCTACAACAGCAGTAAATTTGCGCAGCATATGATCAAGAATAATAGTGCTATCAGGCAAGATAACTCGTTCTACAGAAGAATGGGAAATATCCCGTTCATGCCACAGAGCAACATCTTCCATAGCGGCTACCGCATTACCACGCAACAATCTAGCCATCCCGGAAATTTTTTCACAAGTTATAGGGTTACGCTTATGCGGCATAGCAGAAGACCCTTTTTGCCCAGGAGCAAAATATTCTTCAGCCTCTCTGATATCAGTTCTTTGTAAATTACGAATTTCTGTAGCCATTTTTTCTAGAGAAGCGCCACATACAGCTATAGTTGTCAAATAAAAAGCATGACGGTCACGTTGAATAACTTGAGTTGCTATACGGGCTGCCTCGATACCCAGCTTCTCACAAACATATTTCTCTACAAAAGGATCAATATTGGAATAAGTACCAACGGCACCGGAAAGCTTGCCTACAGAAATATATTTTTTTGCTAATTTTAATCTTTCAATATTTCTTTCCGTCTCATCCATCCACAACGCAAATTTCATGCCAAAAGTCATTGGTTCAGCATGGATGCCATGGGTACGGCCGATACAAACTGTGTTTTTATATTTAGCAGCTTGACGTTTTAAAACTACATGTAATTTTTCTTCCAAGTCAAGTAAAATTTCTGCAGAGTGCTTCATCATAACACCCATAGCAGTATCTTTAACATCGCTGGAAGTTAATCCTTTGTGAATATATTTAGAGGCATCACCCACATATTCAGCAACATTAGTCAAAAAAGAAATAATATCATGGTTCGTTACTTTTTCTATTTCATGCATGCGATCCAAGCGGAAATCAGCCTTAGTTTGAATATCTTTTAGAGCATCATCAGGTACAATACCTAACTTATTCATTGCTTCACAAGCCAATATTTCTACTTTAAGCATTGTTCGGAATTCATTTTCTTCCGTCCAAATAGCTCCCATTTCCTTACTAGTATAACGTTCTATCACAATATTTCCTCCTGTCAATATTTAACAATTTCCTAAGTTTAGTAAATAGACAAACAAAAAAGAGGTCTTGATCCTCTTTTTATCTTATCAACACACAATCATTTTATCATTTTCACCTAAGCTGTGCAATAGTTTCGAATGGTTTTGGTCATATTTTTTATAATGTTCGGGTTTTGGGCTAAATTATTTCAAATCCATATTTTCTACCGGGGGTAATAAAAGCTAATAAAAATTCTTCGCTTGGTAAAATTTGTCCTATTACGTTAGTACGATAATCTGCTACTTGTGCTCTTTTAATAAGTTGTAACTCCCCCATATAACGACCATAGCCTTTATTATCTAAGGTTATACTGCCTAACCCTCTTTCCATGGTATTTTCCGGTTCGATATCTTCTCCGCACAATAAGCCACGGCTCTCTTGTGCACGTATAGCATCTCTCGCTTCATCTACCCTCGCTGTAAACGTTTTTTGTAAAAGCTGCTTGGCATAAGGATTTTTTGTCAAAACCTGTATACGCATAGTAACCTGATCTTCTTTTAAAATCGACAATGCTGTCAATTCTTCCATAGATGGTAGCGAATCACCTATAAACACTGAATCCACGCCTAAAGCAACAAGCTTCCTAGCTCCCAAACTAACATTCAAATAACGGCCACTTTCCAAAGTCGGCAATCCTGCTTTTAGCGGCCCGCGTTTTCTGTTTTGGCTAGGAACAAAGGCCCCCACTTTAATGCCAAAGCTATGCAAAAGTTTGTTTTTCTTTAAAAGCTTTCTACCGCCTATGCCTGTGCCCTCTCGAGGATAAAAATTATGCAGTGCTTCTATTTTAGTAAAATCTACCGCAAAATTTTGCAGTGTAGACAATATATTTTCTGTTAACGTAGAGGCGTTAAGTTGTATTTTTATTCCTTGAGTATTTTGACTCATTGCAGCTATTTCCTTGGCATTATAACCACAATCTAACCGCAGTGTAGTAATTCCCAGTGTTTTAAAAGCTTCTAAAGAAAACTGCTCTAGACCGAGTAAGGTAAGTGTAGCAGGCGAAATATCAGAAATAACTTCCATATTATAGTGTCTTGCCGCTGCCAGCAAAGGAGTTAGTTCTTTTTTCAGCTTACTAATGTTACTTTCAGGAATATGCAAAGAAGTGAAAATGCGAGTTATACCCATTTGGGCCGCTGTTTGCAAAAGAACTAAATTTTCAGCCTCGCTATTATCTAAACCAGGATACAAGGCTATACCATTGCGCATATCTATTCCTCCTTAGGATCATCAAACCCAATTAACCATGTTGCTATAAACCCAACTATATATGCTGTCACTAAACCCAAAAGATAAGCAGGAATATTGTTGGCAGTAGCCGCAAGCGGTAAACCGGAAATACCTAAAACTGAAACCCCCACAACATAAGAGGCCTGTACCGCACCACCAAATCCTCCCCCTATCGCCGCTCCCACAAACGGTTTCCCCAAAGGCAGTGTAACACCATAAATCAGAGGTTCACCTACGCCCATAATTCCCACGGGTAATGCAGAGGCAATAGTTTTTTTCAGACGCGAATTTTTTGTTTTGAAATATACTGCTATAGCTGCCCCAACTTGTCCTGCTCCTGCCATAGCCAAAATAGGCAACAAAATTGTTACGCCTGTACGCGAAATAAGTTCTGCATGAATTGGTGTTAACCCCTGGTGTAGCCCCATGAGAACAACCGGCAAATACAACCCGCCTAGAACAAAGCCTGTAATAGCCCCACCTTGTGCAATACCAAATATAGCTAGTGCTCCAATAGCTTCTGAAAGTAAACCACCTATAGGCTGCAAAACAACAATAGCAACCAAAGAAGAAATAACTATTACCAAGAAGGGTGTAAGAAATAAATCTAAGATTTCAGGTACAATTTTGTGTAATTTTTTTTCGAGCCAAGAAGAAAAAGCCACTACTAAAATGACCGCTATAACGCCACCACGTCCAGGAACCAGTTGCTCGCCAAAAAGAGTAACAGACGCTAAAAGCGGATGGCTAATTACTACGCCTAAAACACCCCCCAAAATAGGCAAACCTCCAAATTCTTTTGCAGCATTGACTCCTACAAAAAAATTCAAACCCCAAAACACAGCGTTACCGGCAATAATCAATATTTTAATAATAGCCGCATCAGCCAAAGATGGTTCTATTTTCAAAACCACATTAAGCAAGCCTGTAATGAGTCCGCAACCAATAAAAGCTGGTATTAAGGGCATAAAAATATTCGCAATTTTTTTTAAAAACAGCTTAAAAGGCGTTGAATTTTTGGCCTTTATTTCAGCATGAAGACTTTCTCCTACTTTTTCGCCAAAGATATCGGCATGGGTTTGCCCAAGCTCCGCGCTTTTTGTTGCACTTACCAATAAAGCTTTGAATTCTGTACAAACCTTAGCCGCTTTTCCAGGGCCCAAAACTATTTGTAGTTCCGGTCCTGCTTCACTAACGCCCATAACACCCACAATTTTTTTTAACTCATCTTTACTGAAATTACAACTTTTTAATTGTAAGCGCAAACGAGTCATACAATTTTCTGCGTGCAAAATATTGCCTGCAGGGCCAATTACTCTATAAATTTCTAAAGCAAGTTCTTTATTTGTCACTGAACTTCTCCCTGTTTAATATTTGCTTCCACTGCCTCTGCCAGCTGTTTTTCCGCCGCATCCGCTTTTAATCCGGATAAAAGCATGAAAATAGCTAGTCTAACTTTTCCACCTGCTTGCTTCAAGGCTATTTTAGCTAATTCTCGGTCACAATTAGCCGCAGTCATAACTATGCGTCTAGCCCTTTCCTCTAATTTCTTGTTCGAAGACTTTACATCGACCATAAGATTGCCATAAACTTTACCTAATTTAATCATGGCTCCTGTTGATAGCATATTTAAAATCAATTTTTGTGCTGTTCCTGCTTTCATCCGAGTTGATCCCGTAACCACCTCAGGTCCTACTAAGGCCGTAAGCTGGATTTGCGCAAAGGCAGCAGTTTCTGCCTTTGCGGTACAAGTAACAGCAATAGTAGCCGCTCCGCACGACAAAGCATATTTTAACCCACCTAAAACATAAGGAGTCCGACCTGACGCAGTCAATCCTACAACTACATCTTTATCTGTTATTTTTTTCCCTTGTAAATCTTCCCTTGCTAATTGCTCGGAATCTTCGGCTCCTTCTTGAGCCTGAAAAATCGCTGCGTATCCACCGGCAATAATACCTTGAACCATTTCAGGAGCTGTGCTATAGGTAGGCGGACATTCTGCTGCATCCAAAATACCTAATCTTCCGGAAGTACCGGACCCTATATAAAAAAGTCTTCCCCCTTGTTTAAAATGGTGGGCTATACAATCGATAGCCTTGGCAATTTGAGGTAAAATTTGCGCAATAGCTTCAGGCACCTTTTTGTCTTCTTCATTTATGATTGTTACCATTTCCAAAGTTGAAACTTTGTCTATATGTTTACTACGCTCATTACGTTGTTCCGTAGCAATTTTATCTAATTCTAGCACAGAGCCACATCTTCCCTTCGTTAATACTACTCCCTAATTTCTTTCCACATTGATCATAGAAATCCTGCTTTTACTAATTTCTACGCCCCTTTATATGATATAATTTAGATAATAGAAGGATTTATCTTTTTTACTACGAGGTAACGCAATGCAAGCAATTATGAATGGTAAGATAATTTTACCGCAAAAAATATTAGAAAACCATGTTATTTTATTTGACACTACAATTAAAGATATTGTTCCTAAAAAAGATTTTATTAAAGGAACTTGTACCAAAGTGTTTGATGCCCAAGGTAACTACGTATCCCCTGGGTTCATCAACCTACATATTCACGGTTGTGGCGGAGTAGATGTTATGGACACCAACCACTCTGCCTTGCAAACTATGAGTAAACTTCTGGTGACTACGGGTGTAACATCATTTTTGCCAACTACTATGACTTATAACTGGCCTAAAATTTATCTAGTTCTGGAAAACATCCGAACCGCTATGAATGAAGAAAACGGGGCAAAAATCCTAGGCTGTAACTTAGAAGGACCCTTTATAAACCAAGAATTTAAAGGTGCACAGGCTGCTAGACATATAATTCCTGCCGACTTCACTAAAATAGCAGGATTTTCTGATGTTATTAAAATCATTACGGTAGCCCCGGAAAAAATAACCGAAGATTCCTTCTTTCGCTTTTGCCAGCAAAATAAAATCATTATTTCGCTAGGTCATAGCGCTGCTACCTACGAAGAGGCTATAAACGCCATAACTAAGGGAGCTTCCCATATTACTCATTTATTTAACGCCATGAGTCCCTTGCATCATAGGCGCCCTGGGTTAGTTGGTGCTGCTCTGGACTCTAACGTGAAATGTGAGCTTATTGCCGATAACGTACATGTACACCCTGCCATGCAACGTTTAGTTTATAAAACGAAAAGTTCCGAAGATATTATCCTTATTACCGATTCTATGCGTGCTTGCCTACAGGGAGATGGCAGCTCTGAGCTAGGAGGACAAAAGGTTTTTGTCCGGGGACAAGCGGCAAAATTAGCAGACGGTACTATTGCCGGCAGTGTGCTAACAATGGATAAGGCTATA
>JAQVYX010000016.1 GCA_029004715.1 Acidaminococcaceae bacterium
TTATTGACTTAAAACCAGCCTTATCTTTAGAAAAATTGGATGCCAGGGTACAACGAGATTTTGCCCTATACAGTCGCAAACAGTTAATTAATGGTTTAAAAGATTTATTGCCTTCTAGTTTAGTGCAAATAATGATTGATGCAGCTTGCCTTAAGCCTGAACAGGAAATCAATCAAATAACTAAGGAACAAAGAAGAAAATTTATAGAGACATTAAAAAATTTTTCAGTGCCAATTACAGGTACAAGACCTTTATCTGAAGCTATTGTAACAGCAGGAGGGATTTCTACCAAAGAAATTAATCCTAAAACTTTGGAATCAAAAATGATAAAAGCGTTGTTTTTTGCCGGAGAAGTTATTGATGTTGATGGGTTTACCGGCGGTTATAATTTACAGGCAGCATTTTCGTCGGGATTTGTAGCTGGGACAGCTGCTGCTGAAAAACTTGAAAAAGAGGTGTAATTTTATGACAAGGCCTGTTATTGCCATCGATGGCCCTGCTGGTGCTGGCAAAAGCACTATAGCTAAGATTGTGGCAGAAAGATTAAATTTTATCTATATTGATACAGGAGCTATGTATAGGGCAGTTACCTTGGAATTTTTAGCTACTAACCAGCCCTTTAGCGAAGAGCTGGTTACAAAAATAGCTGAAAAAATAAATATTACGTTCAAATCAGAACCAGGTTGTAATCATGTTTATGTTGATGGTAAAGAAGTAACGGAGGCTATTCGCAGTGTAGTTGTAACCAATAATGTTTCAAAAGTTTCCGCTGTTGTTGGTGTGCGTGAGGCCATGGTTAGCGCACAACGTGAAATTGGTTCTGTTGGTGGGGTTGTTATGGATGGCAGAGATATTGGAACTGTTGTTTTCCCACAGGCAGAAGTTAAAGTGTTTTTGACTGCGAACGTTGTAGAAAGAGCAAAAAGACGCTATGAAGAATTAAAAAATAAAGGGCAAAAGGTCAATCTAGAGGTTTTGACACAAGAAATTGCGCAAAGAGATAAGTTTGATAGTGAGCGTAAGGTTTCTCCGTTATGTTGTGCAAAAAATGCTCATTACTTAGATACTTCGCATTTGGATATCAATGCCGTCGTTGATGCTATTTTGCACTTATGTAAGGTGTGATATAAAATGTGGTATAGATTTGTACAAGTTTTTTTCCATATTATTTTTAAAATACTTTTTCGTTTTGAAATAATTGGCAAGGAAAATATTCCTAAGAACGGCCCATTAATTGTGGCAAGCAATCATGCGAGTCTATTAGACCCACCTCTTGTTGGAACCGCTTCTACACGTAAAGTTTGTTTTATGGCTAAAGAAGAACTGTTTGTACCTGTATTGGGCGAACTCTATAGATCGTTGGGGGCTTTTCCTGTAAAAAGAGGAGCTTCAGACAGAACAGCTATAAAATGGGCTTTGCAGTTATTAAAAACAGGTAAGGTTTTGGGAATTTTTCCTGAAGGTACGCGTAGTAAAACCGGTAAACTAGGTCATGCTGGTTCAGGAACTTTGGGCATGGCAGGCAAGTTTAGAGTCCCTATAATACCAACTGCTATTATAGGAAGCAATTTAAAGATGCAAAAGTCTTTGTGGCCCAAAATTAAAGTTGTTTTTGGTAAACCAATATATTTTCCGGAAGACAGAGCGGTTGATAAGGAACTTTTACAAGAAATGACGGATAAGATGATGCAGGAAATAGGCCAAATGTTAGAAATTTATAGGTGAAATATATGAAAATTATTATTGCAGAACATTGTGGTTTTTGTTATGGTGTAAAACGTGCAGTTAAGATTGCACGAGACGCCGCAAAAGAGTATAATAATACTGTTGCAACCCTAGGTGAACTAATACATAACCCCAGGGTTATCGCTGACCTCAAAAAAATCGGCGTGGAATGTAAGGCTGATGTACAAGAATTTGCAGACGGTAGTGCCATTATTATTCGTTCCCATGGTGTTGGACCGGATATTTATGCACAAGCACAGACGAAAAATTTACAAATAATTGATGCAACTTGTCCACATGTATTGATGGCGCAAAAAAAGGCTAAAGAGCTAGCTGATGCAGGATATTTCGTAATTATTATTGGTGAAAAAAAACACCCTGAAGTGCAAAGCATACGAGCATGGGCAGGAGAAAATTCTTTAGTTATAGAAACTACGGAGGATATTGCAAATATTCCTTACAAGGATTCGTATGGAGTCGTATGCCAGACTACGTTTGAAGCAGAAAAGTTTGAAACTATTTTGACAGCATTACGCAACGCTCGCTCGGATGCTTCTTACCGAGTAGAAAAAACTATTTGTACTGCTACAGCTAATCGGCAAGACGCGGCAAAACAATTGGCTTTAGAAGCTGATGCCGTTATTGTTCTTGGTGGCTATAAGAGTGCTAATACCAGGCATCTTCTAGAGGTGGTGAAGGAGATTAATCCTAGAGCATATCACGTTGAAAGCATAGAAGAAGTAAGTCCTGCAATGCTTGAGAATGTAAATATATTAGGTATTACTGCTGGCGCATCAACGCCGCAGGAAATAATCAAGGAGGCTATGGTTAATATGGAAACAATGGAGAGTTTATTGGAAGAAAAAGAAAGTGTGCAGCTACACATCGGCATGGTGGTAGAGGCAACCGTGGTAGCAATTACGGGAGAAGAAGTAGTTGTAGACTTCGGTTATCAAAGTGAAGGAGCTGTCGCTTTCGACCAATGGGCTTTAGGTGGAACCAGAGAGACAGTAGTCCCTGAGGTTAATGTAGGTGATAAAGTTATTCTTAAAGTTACCGGCAGTGAGAATCAAGATGGCTTGGTAGTTATGTCTAAAATTAAAGCTGTTGCAGACCAAGCTTGGACTAAGATTCCTGAATTGTTGGAAACTACTAAAGTATTGGATGTTAAAGGCTTGAAAGCAGTAAAGGGTGGTTTGACAGTTTCTGTTGCCAACGTTACCGGTTTTATTCCTGCTTCGCATTTGGACTTAAAACGAGTTGAGAATATTCGTGATTATGAGGGAAAAGATATGCAAGCGGAAGTGTTAGAATTTAATCCCGAGAAAAAAAGACTTGTTCTTTCTCGCAGAGAAGTTTTGAAAAGAGAAAGACTTGCTGCCAGTCGGGCATATCGTGAAGAAAAAGCTGCTAAAATTGCTGAACGCAAGGAAGAAGAAGAAAAATCTTTAGCTTCTTTGGTTGAAGGCTCTACCATTAAAGGCGTTGTAAAAAGCGTTGTAGATTTTGGACTATTTGTAGAAGTTGCTCCCTACCTTCAAGGCCTAGTACATGTTTCAGAATTGTCTTGGGAAAAAGGGGTAAAACCTTCTGAACTATATAAAGTTGGACAAGAAGTTGAAGTGTATGTAAAAGGTATTGATGCAGAAAATGCTCGAGTAAGCCTTTCTATAAAACATTTGCAAGAAGATCCTTGGCAAGCTGCTGTTTCCACTATTCATGAAGGTGATATTATCACTGGCAAAGTAGTCCGTTTCTTGCCTTTTGGGGCAATTATTCATGTTAATGACAAGGTAGAGGGTATGGTTCATATTTCAGAAATTGCGGCTGAACGTATTGAAAAGCCGGAAGACGTTTTGAAATTGGAAGAAGAAGTTCAGGTTAAAGTGCTTAACATAGATACTAAGCATAAAAAGGTTGGGCTTAGCATCGTTAAGGCGAAAGAAGATGTTGAAAGCAAAGAAGTTGCACAATATATTACCACTACACCTGAATTGTCTCAGGAGCTGGGTGAAAAGCTAAATTCAAAAGAAGAATAATTTCAGGAGGAAGCAATGGACAGTAGGGAAACGCGAAAAAATGATCATATTAAATATGCATTGACGTTGCCTGATGGCCCTTTAACTACGGGATTCGCAGATGTTCATATTATGCACAATTGCTTGCCTGAGATAAATCGCGAAACAGTTAGTTTACGAACTAAGCTTGCTGGTATTGAATTAGAACAACCTATTATTATTAATGCCATGACTGGTGGCAATGCTGCCCTTGGTGATGTGAATCGTAAAATAGCTATTATTGCTAGAGAAACGCATTGTGCCATGGCGGTTGGCTCTCAATATGGAGCGGTATTAACTGAAACTAATTGGGACAGTTTTAAAATAGTACGCCAAGAAAATCCTCAAGGGGTTATTTTTGCTAATGTAAGTGCTTTAGCTAAAGTGGCTGAAGCACAAACTGCGGTTGATATGCTTGAAGCCCAGGCATTACAGGTACATTTGAATGTAGCGCAAGAATTAGTTATGGCTGAGGGCGATCGTAATTTTAAAGGTTTTCTACAAGCGATTGAAGCTATTTGTTCTAAGTTAACGGTTCCTGTTATAGCGAAGGAAACCGGTTGTGGCATGGCTAGAGCACAAATAAAAGCGCTAACTGAGGTTGGCGTCAGTATTGTTGATATAGGTGGAGCAGGAGGAACTAATTTCCCAGCTATTGAAGCTGCTAGATATATGGCAACTGATCAAGAACTTGTTGACTGGGGTATCCCTACAGTAATTTCCTTACTAGAAGCGGTCAGTGTTTTAGGGAAAAACAATGGGATTATTGCTAGTGGCGGTTTACGCTCGGCAACAGATTTTTTAAAGTCTTTGGCTTTAGGGGCTAATGCAGGAGCTATGGCAGGAAATTTGCTTAGAGTTTTATACGCCGGCAGTATAGAAGCCGGATGTGCGAAAATAACAAGACTAAAGTCTGACTTACTTGATTTAATGGTTCTTACCGGAAGCAGGCGCGTGCAAGACATAAGTAAGGCACCGGTGTATTTTACCGGCGAGGTTTTTCAAGCACTGGAAAGTTTGAAAAGTAAGGTGATTTTTTAGGGTGCAAGTCCTTGCACTCTATTTTTTTGTCAAAATAGAGTGTTTCGTGCTATAATACAAGTTGCAACTTGTAGATAGGGGAGATATATGAGCGGTTTTATTTCTGCAGTGCGACCAGAAAGCTTAGGCGCTAGAGCAGGTATTCAAAAAGGTGAGAAGCTTTGCACTGTTAATGGCATTATGCCAAAAGATATAATTGAATTAAGTTTTATGTTAGCAGAAAACAAGATAAAGTTGTGTATAGAAGATATTCAGGGCAAAAATCGAGAAGTAGTTATCAATAAAAAAATTGATGAAGATTTAGGCTTGGAATTTGCTTCAGCAGTTTTTGGTGACATTTGGTGCTGTCACAACAAATGCACATTTTGTTTTGTTGATCAAATGTTGCCGAACTTACGTAAGAGTCTTTATGTACGAGATGATGATTATCGTCTATCTTTTTTGTATGGAGGATTCATTACTTTAACTAATATGAAAGATAGTGACTATGAGCGTATTATAAAAACACATATGTCACCATTGTATGTTTCTGTACATGCAACTGATCCTTCTGTTCGTGTAGATATGATGAAAAATAAATACGCCGGTGCTATACTTGAAAATATAAAAAGGCTTACTGATGCCGGTATTGAAATACATACGCAGGTAGTTCTTTGCCCCGGCTTTAACGATGGGATGGTTTTAGAACAGACTTTTAAAGATTTGCTAGCTTTCTATCCTATGGTTAAAACATTAGCAGTTGTGCCTGTGGGGTTAACAAAGAACAGGGAACATTTACCACTTCTAAGATTATTTACTAGCGAGGAAGCTGCAAAAGTTATTGCTACGGTAGAAAAATGGCAGCAAGAATGCAGAGCTAGGTTTAATAAATCATTTATTTATTTGGGTGATGAGTTTTACGTTAATGCTGGGATGGATTTGCCACCATCTGAGTACTACGATGGTTTTCCACAAATAGAAAATGGTATTGGGCTAAGCCGCAATTTTATTGATGAATGGAAAGCCATTAAAAACGGTTTGACTATTGATATTAGTGGTAGAAAAGCAATTATTCCTGTAGGCGAATCAGCAGCACGGTTATTAGAACCTTTGTTAGCTGAATTTAATGAAAAATATCGAACAGAACATCATTTATTACCTGTAATAAACAGGTTTTTTGGTGATACTATTAATGTTACAGGGCTTTTAACTAGTGGCGATATTTTGCAAGTTTTAAAAGATCAGGAACTTTTGCACGAACATATTATTTTGCCAGAAAAGGTTTTAAACAGTGACCAGGTGTTTTTAGATGGTATGTCGCTGGCAAAATTTAAAGAACAATGTCATGGACAGGTTAGTGTTGCTAAAGATGCTGTGGAGCTAAACAAACTATTAAGTAAGTAGGTGTTGTTTTTGAAAGGATACGGATTGTTACAGATTTATACAGGCACAGGTAAAGGCAAAACTACAGCCGCTTTGGGGGTTGCATTTAGAGCTGCTGGGCGCGGAGCCAAGACTCTTGTTATCCAATACATGAAAGACGACCCTGGCTATGGGGAATTCATGGCGGCAAAATTTTTGCCTGGTTTTGAATTAAAACAAGTAGGACGAGATTCCTTTGTGAATTTTCAAGACCCGGATCCTATTGATGTGCAAATGGTAAAGTCTGGTTGGCTCTTAGCTAAAGAGGCGATAGTTGCTCAAAGGTATGATTTAGTTATTTTGGATGAAATTAATATTGCACTAGCCTACAAATTGTTAGATACGCAAGAAGTTGTAGAATTCCTTAAGTTAAATAGAGGTCATACTGAAATTATTTGTACAGGGCGTGGAGCTCCGGAAGAACTTATAGAAATAGCAGATTTAGTTACCGATATGGAAAATAAAAAACATTATTTCTTTGCGGGAGTTGAATCTCGTGATGGAATTGATCATTGAGAGCGGGGGATTTTTAAATGAGTAAACCAATAGTTGCTATTGTCGGCAGACCTAATGTCGGCAAATCGACACTGTTCAATATATTTGTTAATAGCAGGATATCTATCGTTGAGGATACACCTGGTGTTACCAGAGATCGCTTATATGCTGATGCAGAATGGTTAGATAATGAATTCATGATGGTTGATACCGGTGGTATTGAACTTATGAATAATGACAAAATAGCCGTTTCCATTAGAGAACAAGCTCAAATTGCTATAGCAGAGGCAGATGTTATTGTTTTTGTATGTGACGCTCGTAGTGGTGTTACTACTGAAGATGCAGAAGTTGCCAAATTATTACGCCAATCTAAAAAACAAGTAGTATTGGCGATTAATAAAGCTGATACACCTAAACAAGAAGTCGAAATTTATGATTTCTATAATTTAGGAATTGGTGAACCAATTCCTATTTCCGCGGCTAACCATATTAATTTAGGAGATTTATTAGATGCCATAGTTGCAAAATTTCCTGTTGATCAAGATGGCGGAGATATTGATGACGACATTATTAAAGTGGCAATTATTGGCCGACCTAACGTAGGGAAATCATCCATTTTTAATAATTTAGTAGGAGAAACAAGATCTATTGTTAGTGATGTGGCTGGTACAACTCGTGATGCAATAGATACGCCTGTTAAAACTAATGGGCAAACCTTCCTCTTTATCGATACGGCAGGTATGCGTCGCAAAGGTAAAATAGATGAACCGATTGAGAAGTATAGTATTATTCGTGCACTTCGTGCTGTTGATCGTTCGGATGTAGTTCTAATTGTTGTTAATGCTATTGAGGGAATTACTGAGCAGGACAAAAAAATTGCTGGCTATGCTCATGAAGCAGGCAAGGGCATTGTGCTTGTTGTTAACAAATGGGATTTGTATGAAAAAGATAATACTTCTACTTTGCGTTTTACAGAAATGTTACGTAAAGAGCTTATATTTATGCAATATGTGCCGGTTATATATGTTTCTGCTTTAACGCAGCAACGTATTCACCGTTTGCCTGAACTTATTAAGTTTGTCGCAGAACAAAATGCTATGCGCATTTCTACTTCTGTTTTAAATCAAGTTATGACGGATGCTATTGCTACTAGCCCGCCACCTTCTGAAAAAGGTAAGCGTTTGAAAATATTATATTCGACGCAAGTAAAAATCAAACCACCTACATTTGTTATTTTTGTTAATGAACCTGAAATCATGCATTTTTCTTATCAAAGGTATTTAGAAAACAAATTACGTGAATCTTTCGGTTTCGAAGGAACACCTATTCATTTAATAATACGTGGCAAAAACGAAAACGAGTAGGAGTAGATTATGAGTTATGTTATAGGGGCTATAATTGGATATGTATTAGGGTCGATACCTTGTGGATTTGTCTTTGTGAAATTGATTTGCGGCATCGATATTCGCCAGTATGGCAGTAAAAACATTGGTACTACCAATGTTTTTAGAACTGTAGGTGCCCGCATGGCTTCTTTCGTGCTTTTAGGGGACATGTTTAAAGGCATTTTAGCTATAATTCTGATTAAATATTTTTTCGCTGCAAACCTTCATTTGGAATTAGTTACGGCTATTGCTGTTTTGTTGGGGCATAACTATTCCGTCTTTTTGGGCTTTAAGGGTGGAAGAGGAGTAGCAACAGGCTTAGGTTTAATTTTATATTTTATGCCTGATGTATCTATTTTTGCTTTCTCGGTATGGTTAGCTATTGTTTTCGTAACAAAATATGTATCATTAGCTTCTGTATTGGCAGCATTTTTAACGCCAATGGCTTCTTACTATAGAGGGTACCCATTAGAGTTGGTTGCTTTTGCTACAGCAGCTTGCGTATTTGTCATAATTAGACATTATGAGAATATTAAACGCTTGATAGGTGGTACTGAAACAAAAATTAAGCAAGGTAGCCTAGATAATATTAAAAAAAAGACTAGTAAATAAAGGGTGGTGTTGTCGTGAAAGTTTCCGTTATTGGTGCTGGTAGCTGGGGAACAGTTCTAGCACAGATACTCAATGATAATGGTAATGATGTGACTTTATGGGTACGCAATAAGGAAAAGTCTGAAAAGATTGCGTCTAGCCGTTGTAATGCTGCCTATTTGCCTAAATTAACCTTAGATTCTGCTATAAAAATAACCAATAATTTAGAGACTTCCGTAAAGCGAGCCGAAGTGCTCGTTTTTGTCGTTCCATCAGAATCTTTGAAAGATATTAGTACTAGGGTTGCTGAAATTGATAATTGCAGTGATAAAATATTACTTTCTTGTACTAAAGGATTTGACACGCAATTGGGAATGCGTATGAGTCAGATAATTAGTGCGTATATCCCAAAGGCTAAAGCTATCGCTGTTTTATCAGGCCCAAATTTAGCAGGGGAATTAGCCAAAAGGCAACCGGGAGCCACTGTTATCGCTTGTAGAGATTTAGCCATAGCTGCTAGACTACAGGAACTATTTATTAATAATTATTTTAGACCGTATATTTCACAAGATGTTAATGGTGTTGAAATTTGTGGCTGTCTAAAAAATTCCATGGCTTTAGTAAGTGGTATGATGTTTGGCATGCAATTTGGCGAGAACTGCCAAGCGGCACTTATTACGCGAGGTTTAGCTGAAATAACTAGGCTAGGGACTAAATTAGGTGCCCAGCAAGATACTTTCTATGGCTTGGCTGGCATTGGTGATTTGGTTGCTACTTGTACAAGTACGCAAAGTAGAAACAGAAGAGCAGGTGAAGCTTTAGCTCAAGGTAAAACCCTTAAAGAGATTTATAGCGCTACTAATATGGTTATTGAGGGAATAAATACAACAAAAGTTGTTTATTCTTTAGCAAAGCAAGAAAAGATAGAAATGCCTATAGTTAACCAATTATATTTAGTTTTATTTGAAGAAAAATCAGTCCGAGCTGCCTTAAATGCTTTAATGAGCAGGAAAGGAAAGCGGGAATAGTAGCTTTTTTTGTAATGATATGCTATAATGTCTACTACACAGAGATAAATATGTTTTTCGAATGGATAAGGAGCTGTTTGTATGAATGAAGAAAAGCAATCAAATTTTTATTTGGTAAGAGAAGAAATTTTGCCGGAAGCTATTAAGAAAACTATTGTTGTTAAAGAGATTTTAAAACGTGGCGAACTTAAAACGGTTAATGAAGCCGTAGAAAAAGTAGGCCTTAGTCGTAGTGCCTATTATAAATACAAGGACTACGTATTTCCGTTTTATGAAGCAAGCAAAGAAAAAATTATCACCTTATCTTTGCTTTTAGAGCATAAGCCAGGTGTTTTATCCCGCGTTCTTAATACAATCGCAGGTGATTCCGGCAGCATTATGACGATTAATCAAGGTATTCCACTGCAGGGCGTAGCTAATACTACTATATCCATTGAAACTAAATCCTTAACTATTGATTTAGAAGCATTATTGGATAAATTACGTCTTATTGAGGGTGTAAAAAGATTAGAAGTATTAGGACAAGTAGATTAAAACAAGGAGCAGAATATGAACAAAGAAATTAAAATCGGTCTGCTGGGCGCTGGTAATGTTGGTGGCGGAGTTATATTAGTATTAAAAAATAATGCTATTGAAATTGAAAAACGTGTAGGTATGCCTGTAAGGATTATTAAGGTCTTGGCACGTCATCCGGAAAACGTAAAAGAATTAGACCCAAGTCTTGCTGTTACTGACAATGTGGACGATATTATAAATGATCCGGAAATTGATATTATCATTGAACTTATAGGCCGAGAGGATCCTGCTAAAGATTATATTGCCAGTGCTTTAGCTGCTAAGAAAAATGTAATAACGGCCAATAAGGATATTTTAGCTAAATATGGTAAAGAATTATTTGCTTTGGCGGAAGAAAATAACGTTGATTTTATGTTTGAAGCTGCTGTCGCAGGCGGAATACCTATTATACGACCTTTAAAATCTTGTTTAGCTGCCAATAGGATTAATTCTATCATGGGCATTATTAATGGTACGACAAATTATATGTTGTCCAAAATGGCTTCTGATCATGTTGATTTCCAGGAAGTATTGCAAGAAGCTCAAGCTTTAGGCTATGCTGAATCTGATCCTACTGCTGATATTGGTGGATTAGACGCAGCTCGCAAATTAGTAATTTTGGCTTCTATAGCTTTTAATACTCGCATAACTTTGGATGATGTTTACATCGAAGGCATAGAAAACTTGACTTTGCGTGACATTGAATATGCTGAAGAATTGGGCTATGTAGTGAAGTTATTAGCCATTGCTAAAAATAGTGCAGAAAATGGAATTAGTGTACGAGTTCATCCAACCATGTTACCTAAAGTTCATCCCTTAGCCACTGTTAACGATGTGTATAACGCTATTTATGTTAACGGAGATATTGTAGGAGATGCCATGTTTTTAGGACGTGGTGCTGGTCGCTTACCGACAGCTAGCGCAGTTTGCGGTGATGTTGTCGATGTAGCCAGAAATATTGTACATAATTGTACTGGACGCATAAACTGTACTTGTTATGAAGACAAACATTTATGTTCTATCGAAAATATCACTTCTCCATGTTTTGTCAGATTGTTAGTACTAGATAAACCAGGTGTTTTGGCTGCTATTGCATCTGCTTTTGGCGCTCAAAATGTAAGCTTGAAAAATGTAGTACAGAAAAGTACCGTTGAAGGATTTTCTGAACTAGTAGTGGTTACTTATGATGTTTCTGAGTATAATTTACGTATGGCCTTGGCAACTCTTTCAGGACTTCCTGTGGTGGAAAAAATTTGCAGCGTGATTCGTGTTGAAGACGCTTCTTTGGAGTAGACATTATGCTAAAAATAGATGAACCAATTATAGTAAAGGTTCCTGCTACTTCTGCCAACTGTGGACCTGGGTTTGATTGCTTAGGAGTAGCTTGCAGCCTATATAACACTTTTACTTATGAAGTTGTTGCAAGTGGTTTGGAACTGGTAATAGAGGGTGAAGGCAAGGATGCTTTATCTGCAAATCCTAGTAACTTAGCGTTTGTTTCCTTTTTTAAAATTTGGAACAAAATAACAGAAAAAGAAATTGGTCTTAAAGTACATATGCGCAACAACATTCCTCTCTCCAGAGGTTTAGGCAGTAGTTCCACTGCAATTGTGGCTGGACTATTTGCTGCTAATGCCATGACAGGAAATACTTTAACAAAAGATGAATTGGTAAGTCTGGCTACAGAGATTGAAGGGCATCCTGATAATGTGGCTCCGGCAATTTTAGGTGGGTTTACTATTAGTTATATGGCAGATAATCTGGCACATGCTTTTTCTTTCATACCAGTAAAGAAATTTAAGCTTGTAGCAGTAGTACCTGCTATGCCGCTAGCCACATCAAAGGCAAGAGCCGCAATACCAAGGCAAGTACCTCATTGTGATGCAGTATTTAATGCGAGTAGAACAGCCTTGTTAATAGGAGCGCTTATGAGCGGAGAATACGGTTATTTGCCGGCAGCGTTAGAAGATAAGCTGCATCAACCTTACAGAGCGGGGCTGATTCCAGGTATGCAGGAAGCTTTTGCCATCGCTAAGGCTAAAGGAGCTTATAACGCGATTATTTCCGGTGCTGGCTCAACGCTTATGGCTTATGCACCCATGACAAGTAATACGGAAGAAATCGGTAGGGCCATGGTAGAGGTCTTGGCCTCTAAAGGTTTAGATGCAATATATCATGTTTTAAACATTGATGTTGAAGGTGCAAGGATATTATAGTTACAAAGGCTGTCATTTTTGATGGTCTTTTTTATTAAAATCATTGACAGTTCTCGCAAAAAAAGTTACAATAATACTCGTGTTCGGGGCGTGGCTCAGCTTGGTAGAGCGCTTCCTTGGGGTGGAAGAGGTCGCTAGTTCAAATCTAGTCGCTCCGACCAAAATTAACTTGAAACACCGTTAAGCTTAGCAGCTTAATGGTGCTTTTTTGGTTTATGGGATATAGGGATATCGAATATACAATGCTATATTGCCAAAGTATTGACACATAAGGTTCAAACAAGCAGGCGTATTTTTTCTTGTAATAAATGCTATAATCCTATATACTAAACAGTGGTGTATACAGTAAAATCAGAAGATGGTGATTTGGAATGATTAGAAGCCTTGAACTTATTTGTAGTCAGTGTAAAAAATCTTTTACACCGTCACATAAACTATACTATATAGAGGATTTTTCGTATAATAATGGTTTGCAAGATGCCAAACTTTTGTGCCAAAACTGCATAGATGCATGGCAAAAACATTGGCAAATTAAAGACGCTGTTTTTAGGGAAAAAGATTATTCACAATATGTAACTATTACGTTAGAAAACGGTGAAATTCTTAGGGACTTAGACTGCACTGCCTTGGAAGATATTGTGCTTGTGACAGGCGAGAACTTACCTAAAGAAGCCCAGAAAAAGCTTTTTTCTTTTTATAATGAATGGGATCTTAAACGTAAGAAAAACGTTTTAAAGGATTGTCAGTTTTTTGATGAGTTTATGCGTACTACGTTTACTTGTGAAACTTATGGGGGAGAGCGTTATGAAAATATCGCTTTTCGCTTCAATATGCAAGGAAAGCTGGAGAGCGAAAAAGAATTGCCAGATTATATAAAAGAACAAATAATTGTTGCTTGGAAGATGTACCAAGCACAAAAAGACTAAAAACAGGGGGACTTTATTTAATGCAAGATTTTTTGAATAAAATTGATATGCGTAGAACTTTTGCCATTATTTCACATCCGGATGCCGGTAAGACAACTTTGACGGAAAAATTATTACTCTATGGAGGAGCTATTCATTTAGCTGGTTCTGTAAAATCTAGAAAAAGCAATAAACATGCGGTTTCTGATTGGATGGACATTGAAAAACAGCGTGGTATTTCTGTTACTTCTAGTGTCTTACAGTTTGATTATGACGGCTATAGAGTTAATATTCTAGACACTCCCGGCCATCAGGATTTCAGTGAAGATACTTATAGAACTTTGATGGCTGCCGATAGTGCTGTAATGCTTATTGACGCTGCTAAAGGAGTGGAACCGCAAACTAAGAAGTTGTTTTGGGTTTGTCATAAACGTAAGTTACCAATTTTTACTTTTGTCAATAAACTTGATCGCTATGGTAGGACACCGATTGAACTTATGGATGACTTGGAACAAGTATTAGGAATTCATGCATATCCTATTAATTGGCCTATTGGTATAGACGGTCATTATTTGGGTGTGTATGATAGAGTAAAAAAACAAATTGAACTTTTTGAAAATGATAGTACTCATGGTTCTAAAGTTTTAAAATCTACAACCGGTAGTTTGGAAGATCCTGTAATAATTGCTGCCATTGGTGAAGAAAACTACAAAAATCTATGTAATGACATTGAATTATTGGATATGGCGGGCGACAAGTTCGATATGGATAAGGTTAATCGTGGCGAATTGACCCCTATGTTTTTCGGTAGCGCAATGACTAATTTTGGTGTTCGTGGCTTTCTAGAAAAATTTTTGGAAATTTCTCCTAAACCACAACCACGTATTTTAAAAAATGGAGATTTGCTGACTCCTGAAAACGAAAATTTTTCGGCGTTTATATTTAAGATTCAAGCTAATATGAACCCTGCTCATAGAGATAGAATTTCTTTTATGCGCATATGTTCAGGTGTTTTTGATAAAGGTATGAGCGTATATCACGTACAAGGTAAAAAAACAGTAAAGCTTTCTCAGCCGCAACAGTTTTTAGCCCAAGAGCGAACCATTGTCGAAAAAGCATACCCAGGTGATATAATAGGCGTTTTTGATCCGGGAATTTTTGGCATTGGCGATACCATTTGTTCTGAAAACATGAAGATACAGTTCGAAGATTTCCCTGTTTTTCCACCGGAGATTTTTGCTCGTGTGCAGCCAAAAGATTCAATGAAACGTAAACAATTTGAAAAGGGCATTAACCAATTAGCACAAGAAGGCGCTATCCAAGTATTCAAACAAAAAGATATTGGGATGGAGAGCTTTGTTGTAGGCGTTGTAGGTGTTTTGCAATTAGAAGTTTTGGAGTATCGTTTGTTGAACGAATATGGTGCTAAACTATTAATGAACCAACTTGGCTACACTGTGGCACGCTGGATTTATACTGAAGATAAAAAATTGATTGCGAATATTAAAGGCCTAGATAATGGTATGTTAGTTTATGATGCAGAAAATCGCCCTGTTGTCTTAGTAAATAACGAGTGGAGCTTAAGTTGGATATTGGAAAGAAATCCAGGCATAAAATTCGTTTTAGTTCCTGCTGAGGCTACGGTTATCTAAAGAGGAAGTGTTAAGATATGTCGTATAAAGCGGTACACAAACATACATTTAAAGGAATTAAACTTTATCAGGCCATTGTGTTGCTAGTCGTAATAGTTATGGGCGTAGCGCTTATAGCTAACGCCACTTTAATTCGCAAACAAATGGGCAGTATTGTTAATTTACGTCTAGGTATGAATGCTACAAGAATATCGGATACAATAACTAATGCACCGGAAATAGTAGCTGCATTAAGTAAAAAAAATGTTGATGAAACCGCTATTATTAATTTGATTAGTAAAATTAGCAATGCGACCAATGCTAGTATTATTATTTTTGATGCTAAGGGTAAATTAGTGGCTGTTTATAATCCTACTAATGAGTCATTGCTTGAAGTTTCTGGAAATGTTCAAGGACAGATTGGTATGATGAAGGACTTACCTGCTAATATTTTCAAAAAAGAAGATGTCCAAAAAATTTTTAATGAAGAGCATAAACTTGTTGGCTATGTTATTGTTGGGTTCCCTGAAAACCTAGTTGGTAAGGTAAGTCAAGATGCGGTTGATATTATAACTATTTCTTCTATTCTTGCTTTAGCTATAGGCATACTGGGGGCATTGTTTTTAGCTCGGAAGGTTAAAAATACCTTATTTGGCTATGAACCGGCTGAAATCGCTAATTTGCTACAAGAAAGAAATACTTTGTTAGATACAGTAAAAGAAGGCGTTTTTGCCGTTGACATAAACTGTAATTTGTATTTAATTAACATCGGTGGCATGAATATTCTAACAAAGGCCGGTGTTGAAGATTTGGCACATTGGTATGAACGGCCTTTTGCAATAATTGCAGATGATTCTGAAGTTAGAAAGGTTTTGAAATCAGGAAAACCTTTAAATAATATTGATTTTGATATTCACGGTGTTAAAACGGTTGGTGATATAATTCCAATTAATATTGAGGGGAAATTAACCGGCGTAATTGTGAGTATTAATGAAAAAACTGCTATTAAAGAAATGGCTGAACAGCTAACCGGTGTTACCAATTATGCAGATGCACTTAGAGCACAAACCCATGAATTTATGAATAAAATGCACGTTATCAGTGGATTGTTGGCTACCGATAATTTAAATGAACTAAAAAAATACATAAAACAAATTTCTGTTAATGATGAAATAAACTTAGAGCATATTACAAATAGAATTAAAGAACCACTTTTATCAGGATTTCTGATTGGAAAGAAGAGCCGAGCTAATGAATTGCAGATAGAGTTTTCTTTGTCGGATGAAAGTTCTTTTCCTGCAAGTATTGGTAAAATCATATCAATTAATGATATAATTCTTATAATAGGTAATTTGTTGGAAAATTCTTTTGAAGCTTTGCGGTTTTACGAAGGGGAACGTATTGTTAATCTAGCCTTGTTAACCTATGCAAATGAATTAATTATTACGGTGGAAAACAATGGACCGGATATTCCCGCGGACACCCTTGCAAAGATATTCGAAAAAGGTTACACTACTAAGGGTAGTGGCCATGGAGTTGGACTGGCTTTGGTAAAAGAAAGATTAACTACTATTAACGGTAAAATAGATGTAGAGTCAGATAAAATTAATGGAACCGTGTTTACTGTAGAAATACCAATTAAGGAAGGTGTAAAATTATGATTAAGATACTCGTGGTTGAAGATGATCCCATGGTTGGAAAATTGCATGACGTCTACATAAACCAACTAGAAGGTTTTAAACTGGCCAATATAGTACGTACCAGTGATGAAGCAATTAAATATCTAGAGGAAAAACAGGTTGATTTAGTGATCTTAGATATTTATATGCCAGGCAAAGATGGTCTGGACCTTTTAAAGGAAATCAGAACAAAACGTCTTGATGTAGACGTTATTATGATTTCAGCAGCAAATGACAGAGATCGTATTCTTGCTGCTTTACGCTTGGGAGCATTCGATTACATCATTAAACCTTTTGAATTTGAAAGATTTAGTACGTCATTAAACAATTATAAACAACGATTCACCCTAATAAACAAGGACTCCGTTATCAAGCAGGACGAATTAGACAGTTCTTTGTTAAATCGCAACAAAAATGCTACGGGTAAAATTCCTAAAGGCTTAGAAAAAACCACGTTGTATAACGTTTGGCAGGAAATAATTAAGATTGATGGCACTTTTACTACGGAAGAGATTTCTTCTTTGGTTGGTATTTCCAGGGTTTCAATTCGAAAGTATTTAGAATTTTTGAAATCAGTAAATGTATTGCACCTGGAACTAAACCGTGGTTGCGTAGGCAGACCGGTTTATAAATATAAATGCATAAATAGAAATGCCAATATAATCAATGCTTATGTAGAATAAAAAAATTACCGGCAGATATTAGCTATTTGCCGGTATCTTATTTAAAGCGAGAGGATTTTATGAGTGACTTGAAAACTATTAACGTATTAAATGTACCTGTAAATCCATTCTCCATGCAGGAGACGTTGGACTGCTTATTGGCGCGTTTAGAAGCTGGGCAAAAAACATGGGTAATAACGGCTAATGCAGAAATAATCATGCTGGGACAAAAAGATTCGGAATATATGCACTTATTACAAAAAGCCACGATGGTATTACCTGATGGAGCTGGCACTGTTTGGGCAGGACGCACACTTGGATACGATGTGCCTGAGCGAGTAGCTGGGTTTGATTTATTTTTAGAACTAATAAAGCTATCAGCAGTTCAGCACTATAAAATATTCTTTTTAGGTTCAGCACCAGGAGTTGCAGAAATTGCAAAAAAAAGATGCGAAGCTATGGCACCAGGCGTGGAAATTGTTGGAATACATGATGGTTATTTTACAGAAGCAGAATCCAAGGAGATTGTGGCTGAAATCAATAAAAGTGGTGCTAACCTTCTTTTTGCAGCCTTAGGAGCACCCAAACAAGAATTTTGGCTAAATAGGTTTGCAGATGCTATTAATGCTGACTTATGTATGGGCATAGGCGGAAGTTTTGATGTTTTAGCAGGAAAAATGGAAAGAGCGCCTAAGTGGATGCAAGAAGCATCTTTGGAATGGTTTTTTCGTTTGTATAAACAACCTAGTCGCTTTAGGCGGATGCTGGTGTTGCCTTGCTTTGTAGCAAAGGTATTACAGCGTAAATATTCTTCTAAATAGTTAGACAAATAGACTTGCTTAGACTATAATAAATGTAAGTTTTAATACAGAATGGGGGGGAGGAACTTGAAAAGCATGGAAATAGTTAAAGATGGCTATCGTATTATTATTGGCTTTTTAATTTTAACATTAGCTATTTTTTATTTTGGAGGAGCAAACGTAGCAATAGTTCCTGCTCTTTTAACAGGTTTTTTTATTTATTTTTTCCGTAATCCTAATCGGCCGCTGCCTCAAGATGATAGCATTTTATATTCACCGGCAGACGGGACTGTTATGAGCATAGAAGAGTTTTTCGATGATGAATATTTGAATGAAGAGGCAAAAAAAGTTACTATTTTTTTATCTGTGTTCAACGTACATGTTAATCGTGCACCTATGAGCGGAGAGATTAAATATCAGCGCTATACTTGTGGTGGCTATTTGCCTGCGTATAAAGATTCCGCTTCTTTTGTTAACGAACGCCATGCAATTGGCCTCGATAATGGTAGCAGCCGAATATTAGTTATTCAAATTGCTGGTATTTTGGCTAGACGTATTGTTTCTTGGGTAACTTTGGGTAAGAATGTTAAACAGGGCGAATGTTATGGTATGATTAAATTCGGTTCAAGTACAGAATTAGTAATGCCCAAAACTGTTGATATTCTTGTGAAAAAGGGCGACAAGGTCAAGGGTGGGATAACAATCATTGGGAGGCAATTAAGCTGATGAATTATAAACGTATTATACCTAATAGCATTAGTGGCTTAAGTTTAGTCTTAGGAGTTATGTCCATATTTTTGACTATTGAGCATAACTTTACATGGGCAGCTATTTTCATAATATTGGCAGTAATAGCTGATTCTTGTGATGGGCGAGCAGCTAGATTGTTAGGTGTTAGCGGTGAATTTGGTAGAGAGTTGGATTCTTTGTGTGATGTTTGTTCTTTTGGTGTAGCTCCTGCAATTTTGATTTATGTTTATAGTTTACAAAGCATTGGTGTTACAGGACAGGTTATTGCGGCACTGTATGCTTTTGGCGGAGCTATGAGACTAGCAAGGTTTAATATCAACGCTTCTACAGTTCATGGGTATTTCCAAGGAATGCCTATACCGGCCGGTGCTTGCATACTTGCAACTTATGTAGTTTCGGGGTATAATTACTCTTCGATGTGGGTTGCAATTGGTACCCTTGTTGTTGCTTACATTTTGTATAGCGAAATTCGCTATCCTGATTTTAAGGGTAAGGGAAACCCTTTTTTTCTGCCTCCTGTAGTTGTAGCCTTGGTTATAGGTTTTTATATGCTTTTTACTAACCTAAATGCTTGGCCGTTTATTTGTATGTTTACTTATACTATTGGCGGTATTTTGAATGCTATATATATAAAACTTTTTAATAAAACAGTTGAGGCATAAGCAAAGGAGCTTAATTTAATGAGTAGTTATTTTGACCTGATTATGATACCACTACAGCTATTGATTGTATTTTTTACGATTTATTATTTTACAATTTCTTTCTTTGGTATTTTTGGTCGCAAAAAAGAAAAGAAAATATTAACTCCTAAAACATCATTTGCTGTTATTGTAGCTGCGCATAATGAAGAAAAAGTTATTGGACAGTTAATTGAAAACCTTCATCTTTTAAATTATCCGGACGATATGTATGATATTTTTGTTGTTGCAGACAACTGTACCGATAACACTGCTAAAATTGCCACTAATGCAGGTGCTAAAGCTTTTGAACGCTTTAATGCCCGTGAGGTAGGCAAAGGTTTTGCTATGGAATGGATGTTTAATAAATTATTCCAAATGCAAGCAAACTATGACGCCGTTATTATTTTTGATGCAGATAATTTGGTGCATCCTGATTTTCTTATGGAAATGAATAGCCGCTATTGTAAGGGCGAACGTTTAATTCAAGGGTATTTAGACTCTAAGAATCCTACTGATACTTGGATATCCGGTGTATTTTCAATTTCCTTTTGGATTGTTAATCATATTTGGCATTTGGCAAAATATAATATCGGCTTATCTAGTGTACTGGGTGGAACAGGTATGTGTATTTCAACAGATATATTGCGTAAATATGGTTGGGGAGCAACATGCTTAACTGAAGATATGGAATTTACGATGAAAGCCCTTTTGGAAGGAATTCCTACTACTTGGGCCCATGATGCTATTGTATATGATGAAAAACCGCTTACTTTTATGCAATCATGGAATCAACGCAAAAGATGGTCTCAAGGGCATTTTGATGTATGTGGACGTTATATGGGTAAGCTTTTAAAAGAAGGCATTAAGCAACGTAATATTGTGCTTTTAGACGGTATTATTCACTTATTTCAACCTTACTTTTTGCTACTTTCAACTTTCTATGTAATTTGTAGTTATATTTATACTATAGTACCTTTTTATACCAATGTTCTATATGCAATTTTGCCTATAGAGGTATGGACACTCATCGGTATTGGTCAATATTTTTTCCCGGTTGTTGTTTTGGCCAAAATTCATGCTTCACCTAAATCTTGGCTATATTTGCTGCTCTACCCGCTATTCGTTTATAGCTGGGTACCAATAACTGTTTTAGGCTTTATACACCGTCATGAACATGTTTGGAGTCATACGGAGCATACACGTAGTATTAGTTTTAATGATGTGTTACTACCCGAATCAACTAAGATTGGCCCCAAACAAATAGTGTTCTCAAAACATATGAAATAATATCACTGCGCCTGAATAATTTCAGGCGTATTTTTTTATGGTAAAATGATTTTTTCGGATAACGCGTTTGGCTTTAATTTACCTTGAAATTATGCTAAAATATGTAGTAATGATGAGTTATTATAAAGGAGCTTATATTTTGACTATACAAGGAGTTTTATTTGATTTGGATGGCACATTAGTCAATAGTACTGTGCTTATTTTAAAAACTTTTAAAGTGACGTTAAAGCACTTTATAAAAAGAGATGTTCCTGATGAAGAAATAATACGGTTTTTTGGTTTACCGCTAAGGGAATGTTTAGCTAACTTTGATGCTGCGCAGGTTGATGAAATGATTACCTATTACAGAAACTACAATAATGAAATGCATGATGTTTTACTGCAACCTTTTCCGCACATAGAAGACGGATTAAAGCGTTTAGAGAACATGCAGATAAAAAAAGCAGTGGTGACTTCTAAAACACATAATATGGCTAAAAGAGGCTTGAAAATACTAAAGCTTGATAAATACATTTTAGATATTATTGGTTGCGAAGAGTGTACAAAACATAAGCCGGACCCAGAGCCTATGTTAAAGGGTGCGGCCTCAATTATTTTGCCACCGGGGAAATGCTTGTGCGTGGGTGATAGCCCTTATGATTTGCTTAGTGGTAGAGCCGCAGGATGTAAGACTGTTGCTGTTGGCTGGTCACTATTTGATAAAAAATACTTTTTTTCTTTAATAAAACCTGACTATGTTATTGAAGATTTACAAGAACTAGGTGATATAGTTCAATCTATAAATGAAAAGGGGCAATAAAATGAGAAATATTGCGATTATTGGAGGTACAGGTATTTATAGTCCTCATACTTTTACCGGATTTACAGAGAAAATTGTTGAAACACCTTATGGTAAGGCGAAAGTATTGTGTGGTGAAATGGCAGGTAATGCTGTTACTTTTATAACTCGTCATGGGGTAGGTCATACGGCAGCGCCTCATAAAGTCAATTACAGGGCTAATATTTGGGCATTAAAATCTTTAGGTGTAGAGGAAATTTTTGCAACTACTGCGGTTGGGTCGTTAAACCCGGAAATGACTGCTGGACACTTCGTAGTCTGTGACCAGATACTGGATTTCACCAAGAGCCGTATAAACACATTCTATGATTCTACTGAAAGGGGAGTAGCCCATGTTGATTTTACTTTCCCCTATTGTCCAAGATTACGTGAAAAAGTTATTACTTGTTTAACCAAGACAGATATTCCTTTTCATAAAACAGGAACCTACGTTACAGCAGAAGGGCCACGCTTTGAAACTGCAGCCGAAATAAAAATGTTTCGCATGTTAGGTGGTGACGTAGTAGGTATGACTAATATGCCAGAAGCCATTTTAGCCAGAGAAGCAGAAATGTGTTATACCAATTGTTCTATAGTTACTAATATGGGTGCGGGAATTTCGCCAACGCCCTTAAGTCACAGCGAAGTTGTAGAAGAAATGGGTAAAAGCATAAAGAACATGGAGAAATTGATTTTTGCTTTTATTAATGCTAACAATACCGATATAGTTATGTGTAATTGTGCCGAGGCCTTAAAAGAATTTGGTGGATTTAAACTATAATCTGTGAGGTTATAAAAATGATAAAGACAATGGAGTGGCGTGGAAATATTCTAGTGCTTTTAGATCAAAAAAAATTACCTAACGTAATAGATTTTATTGCTTGCTATGATTATAGACGCGTAGCAGAGGCTATTCGCACGATGGAAGTTCGTGGCGCTCCCGCCATTGGTGCAGCAGCAGCTTTTGCCATGGTGCTCGGTTACAAAGAAATTCGTATGCACGGATTATCCGGTACAGATGTTTTAAAAAAATTAGAAGAGATTAAACGCGAACTTATAGATACGCGACCTACCGCCGTTAATTTAGCGTGGGCTGTAAACAAAATATGGAACGCGGCTGTAAATGCTAATGTAAATAAAACCATTGATGCTGTAGATTTTTTAGAAAATATTGCTATAAAAATTTATGAAGATGATATTAGCAACAATATCAAAATTGGACATTTTGGTGCCGAGCTATTACCAAGTAATGCTACCATATTAACTCACTGTAATGCAGGCGCATTAGCTACTTGTGGTTGGGGAACGGCTCTTGGCGTGGTCCGGCAAGGGTATGCAGATGGCAAGATTAAAATGGTTTATGCTGATGAAACAAGGCCTTTGTTACAAGGAGCACGGTTAACCGCGTGGGAATTAGAACAAGACGATATTCCTGTTACCTTGATTACTGATAATATGGCGGCATGGACTATGAAAACAAAAAAAATAAAAGCTGTAATTGTCGGGGCTGACCGTATTGCGCTCAATGGCGATGTAGCAAACAAAATCGGTACTTACGGTGTTGCTTTAGCAGCTAACGCCCTGAACATACCTTTCTATGTTGCTGCTGCGACTGGGACTTTTGATTTTAAGATGACCTCTGGAATTTCTATTCCTATTGAAGAACGAGATGGAGATGAAGTACGCACTTTTCATGGACAACCCACATCAGTTGATAACGTACCCGTATTCAATCCTGGGTTTGATGTAACGCCACATGAATTAATAACAGGTATAATTACTGAATATGGCGTGCTAACAGAACCTTACGAAGATATGATTAGACAATTAGCAAGAAAAATGAGGAGGAGTAGTAATGACTGATAGTATAATAAGAGATATTAATTTAGCGATTTTAGGTGAAGAGAAAATTGCCTGGGTAAAAGAATATATGCCTTTACTCAATTATTTTGACGCTAAATATACGACTACTAAACCGTTTGCAGGTATAAACATGGTGGTAACCATTCATTTGGAGGCTAAAACTGCGTATTTGGCTCTGGTACTAAAAAATGCTGGTGCTAACGTAACTGTTACGGGTAGTAATCCTTTATCTACTCAAGATGATATTGCGGCAGCTTTAGTAAAAAATGGTATTACTGTTTTTGCTACACATGACTGTACTAATGAAGAGTATGATCTTTACTTGAACAGGGCCTTAGATACTCATCCATCCTTGATTGTAGATGATGGTGGGGATTTGGTAAATATGCTTCAAGGCGCACGGGCAGCACAAGCTCATGAAATTATAGGCGGTTCTGAAGAAACAACTACCGGTGTGCATAGATTAAAAGCCTTAGATGCCGGCAATAAGTTATTGTTTCCTATGATTGCCGTGAATGATTCTTATTGTAAATATCTTTTTGATAACCGTTATGGCACAGGACAATCATCATTTGATGGTATTATTCGCACAACTAATTTGACCATTGCAGGCAAAAAAGTTGTAGTTGCCGGCTATGGCTGGTGTGGCAAAGGTGTAGCAATGCGTGCCAAAGGACTGGGCGCTAAGGTTGTGATTGCGGAAATAAATCCTGTCAAGGCAATTGAAGCTGTGTGTGATGGTTTTGAAGTGATGCCGATGCAAGAAGCTGCTAAAATTGGAGATATATTTATTACGGTAACAGGATGTAAGGATGTTATCCGCGGCACACATATTGCCGCAATGAAAAATGGAGCAGTAATTTGTAATGCAGGACACTTTGATGTAGAAATTAATATTCCCGAACTACGTGCCTTGTCAGTTAAAGAACCTTATGATGTGCGCAAAAACATTACAACATACACTATGGAAGATGGTCGTAAAATCAATCTCTTAGGGGCAGGAAGATTAGTTAACTTAGCTTGCGGTGACGGCCATCCCATCGAAATCATGGATATGTCTTTTGCTATGCAGTTTTTAGCTATGAAGTATTTATTAGACAACAAGGGTAAATTGGAAAATAAACTATATGTTTTACCGGAAGCATTAGACAATGAAGTTGCTGGCATAAAACTACAATCTTTAGGCGTGAAAATTGATACTTTAAGCGAAGAACAATTTGAATATTTACACCATGAATAATTAAGGAGATGAAGGTCATGTTACATTTACAGATTAATGAGGCGCGTAAATTAATCATTGAAACAGGTCTAGCCCTTGCAGAAAGAAAATTGATCCTAGGTTCTTGGGGAAACATCAGCATGAAAATTGAAAAAGACTGCTTTGCCATAACCCCTTCAGGGCGTAGTTACGATCAATTAAATCCTGATGATATAGTAATTGTAAATTCCGAGGGCATTAAACTGGCCGGAGTACGAACACCTTCCACTGAAATAAAAATGCATTTAGCTTTATATGCCAGTAACCCTGAATTCCGTGCTATTGTTCATACACATAGCACTTACGCTTGCGCAGTGGCTGCTATGCGAGAAAATATACCACCTTTTATTGAGGATATGGTACAAGTTATAGGTGGTCCTATTAAATGCGCAAAGTATGCTGTTGCTGGTTCAGAGGCTTTGGCTAAAAATACTGTAGCTGCTATAAATGGTTCTAATGCAGCACTTTTAGCAAACCACGGAGCAATTTGTTGTGGTAAAACATTACGTGAAGCATTGAATATTGCGGATATTGTAGAAAAATCGGCTAAAATTTTTTGTATTACGTCTTCCATGGGTGGAGGCATATGTATTGATCCTAAAAATGTAAAAATAATTCGTGCTTTTTACAAAGAACATTATAGTAAAAGACAAGCAGGTGAAGAATTTTGAGTTATGATATTGCCATTAAACACGTAGAAATAATTACAGGAAAAGAAAATGAGCTTTATAATATTGGTATTTCAGGAAATAAAATTGTGTATATAGGTAGCGAAGAAATTATAGGTGATAAAAATATAGATGGTGCCGGTCATATTGCTGTACCAGGTATGGTTAATGCCCACACACATGCTGCTATGACTTTGCTACGCAGTTATGCTGACGATATGATGCTTATGGATTGGTTGGAAAATAAAATATGGCCGGTTGAAGCCCTCATGACAAAAAAAGATATTTATTGGGGGACTATGCTTGCTGTAGTTGAAATGATAAAAAGTGGCACCACAACTTTTGCTGATATGTATGCGGATATGGAAAAAGTGGCCGAGGTTGTAGAAGAAACGGGAATAAGGGCCTCATTAAGCCGTGGTCTTATTGGTGTTGTTCCTGATGCTGATAATAAATTACAAGAGAATATTCAGCTATTTAAAGATTGGCATGGTAAAGCTGATGGGCGCATTCAAGTTATGATGGGTCCTCATGCGCCTTATACTTGT
>JAQVYX010000017.1 GCA_029004715.1 Acidaminococcaceae bacterium
TTGTATTTTACGAATACTTATAGAAACAGTGAGTATTTTTCCGGCGGATTAAGGTATGAGCTGGGGCAAGGAGAACAAATAACCTTTAGAGCCAGCCATTTGGAGGAAGAAAGTCAATTTGTAGAAAATGTAGTAACCAGTAAATTAGCTGATGCTTGGAAAGATTATATGCCTGGTTACAAAACTTATACAGTTGGGTTAGATGCTGATGGGCATAAAATAACTGAAACGCGTAGGGCCTATCTCTATGGCAACAGGGATATGGATTCTTATAATGTTAGCTATCGGAAAAAGTTAAGTGAAACATGGCAATTTAGCAGCGATTTCTTTTATAATACCGGTTATTATATGAACAGCCAATATGATTATATGAAAATGGATCATGATACTAAGGGAGCAAGACTTAAATTCGACAAAACCTATGGCGGAGAAAACAATTTTTTAATTGGGGTGGATATTTATTCCCAAAAAGCTAATTTAGCGTATAACGATTACAAATTGGTTAGTTCGGCCAATAAGACTTATAAACTTTTACCCTTATCATTTAATTATAATAAAGAGACAAAAGCTCTATATTTTTTAAATAATATTAAGCGTGGAAAATATACTTTTACACAGGGGTTGCGCAGAGAAAAAGTAGATTGGAATTATGATAAGGTAGGAAATAATGTAACGGGAGATGGAACATCTGAGAGATGGAATACTGCTGCCGAATTATCAGCAGCTTATCATTATAACGATACAGGAAGGGTTTATGCGCGCTGGGAAAGAGGATACACAAGTCCTGATGGCCTACAGATTACAGATGAAGTGCGAATTGATGGTATTAAAAAATATGTTGGAACTTCAGCCGAAGACGAAAAATTTGACCTTTATGAAATCGGGTTAAGAGACAAAATCGGTATATCTACAGTTAGTTTGACTTTGTTCATGTCAAATACAGATAATCAAATGAACCGTATTTATTTGTACGATACTAACGGATATTTAACTATGCAAACGCTTAATTTATTAAAAACGAAGCGGAAAGGTGCCGAGGTATCTTTCAAACAGAAATTTGGTAAACTGGATTTAGAAGAAGCTTATGCCTATTTGCATGGGTATAGCGATTATAATGAATTTGGTGCTAATTTCTTTAAAGAAAATGATAAAAACTTAATAGATTGGACTAGAAGCGGTCTTAAAAAAGTGCCGAAGCATAAGGCAACATTGAAAACAAATTATACTTTCAACGATAAATTCAGTGCTGGTATAACATATACTTTCTTTGGACAATATAATAATTTTCTTGCAGATGCAGATGCCGCAGATGGCGGAATTATGGAGTCGCATGCATTAGTTGATCTAAATATGAAATACAAGATTAAGAAAAATATAGAACTTTATGGAGGAATAACTAATATCTTCAACAAGGCCTATTATGAATATGCGGGTGATTCTTTTGCCACTCTGATTCCCGGTGCGGACAGAACATATTATATGGGTTTGAAGTATAATTTTTAATTGGCATGAAAACACTAATTTAGGAGGTAACAAGATGAGCTTTTTTGAGGCAGGTAGTTCATATTTCTCAAAGGGTGGGTATGTAATGTATCCACTATTGCTATGTTCTATAGTGGCTATAGCAATCGCTATAGAAAGGTTTATATACTATCGCGGGGCTGATTCAGGCGAGGAGTTTGCTGACGAGCTTATGCAGCTTTTGGATGAAAAAAAATGGGATGGCGCTTACAATTTAGCGCTTAATACCAAAGGCGAAGCTGCTAAGGTTGCAGCCGAGGCAATGGATAGAGGGATGGAAAAGCCCGAGAGGATAGAAACATTTGCCGGTAATCAAGCGGAAAGAGCCATAGATCGCATGGAGCAGTATTTACCATATTTGGGTGTTATCATTATGTTATCTCCAATCCTTGGATTGTTAGGCACAATTACAGGAATGATTAGTTCTTTTAATGCATTGGATTTGCGATCATCTAATCCTTTGGCAGTTACCGCAGGTATTGGTGAAGCGTTAATTACGACGGTTTTTGGTTTATGTATTTCAGTAGTTGCTATTTGTATTCATACTTATTTTGGACAAAAATTAAAACGTATGACTATAGATATTGAAGAGTCTACAAATGCAATTGTTGATGCAACCGGCGAACGTTGGAGATAATACTCTTATAAGGTGGAAGGAACTGACGTTATGATCAAATTAAAGAAAAGAAATACAACAAAGGCACCGGAAATGATGTTGAGCCCTATGATAGATATGATTTTTTTGCTATTGGTATTTTTCATTCTTAGCACTATGTATATGAGTGAAGTTAAAACTATTCCCATCAAAATGCCTGCAGCTAGTAATTCAACTTTAGAGACTCAAGCTAATTTTAATATAACGGTAAAAGCAGATGGTTCCGTTTGGCTAGATGACAAAAAAGCTGACGTTGGAGCTTTGGTCATGCAGGCTGCTATTGAGCAAAAGCGCAGTCCAAAGTTTGCTGTAATTATACGTGGAGATAAAGATGTAAATTATAATAATATTATTTCCTTATTAGATAAACTAAAAGGCGTAAATGTTACAAGAGTAGGCCTAGCAACAGATGTCGGTGAGGCGAAATGAAGAAAGGCAAACGTTTTACAACCGGTTTTTTGGGATCAGGAGTTTTTCATATCTTAATATTGCTGCTTTTTGGAATATCTCTATGTCTTTATACTATCAAGGTACCAAAGGCCAGTGACAAAATGGTTGAAGTAAGCTTGGTTAGCGGCGGTGCTGGACAATCAGCGGGAGGACAGTTGGCTGCTACGCAACAGGCACAGGCAGAACAAGTGAAGCCGGTAATGCAGGAACTTCGCCCAGATGACATCACTGAATATAAAGCTAACATGCAAGAAAAAATGCTGACTGCTGCTTACAAAAGCGAAGTTCAACAACAGGAAAGTCCTACTAATAAAGACATCGGTTCTGCCAACGCTAAGGGGACAACAGGTGATGGCGGAAGAGGAGCAGGAAAAGATATTTTTGGCAATGGTGATTTTGGCGATAATGGTGATGGGACATATACCGCTTTAAATTCTGGCGGCATTTCTTATACTATTCTTAGCGAAATTGAGGCTATTTATCCTGAAGAGGCAAGATCCATTGGCTATAGCCGTACTGTTAGTGTTGAAGCTAAAATATTGGTAGGATTAGATGGTAGTGTTGAAAATATCGAAATACTTAACTCAACCCCTAATCTTGGATTTACAGAAGCTGCAAAAATGTCTTTGCAGGAGATGAAATTTGCCCCGATTTATTATAAGGGAAATAACATAAAAATGTATTTCCAAAAAACCATACATTTTAGGTCGTAAATAAAAGTTTGTAGAATAAGTAAAAAATGGAGGATGAATACTATGCAGTTAAAGGATTTTTTTTCAAAATTGGATAATGAAGGGAAAGTTTTACTTTTAGGCAACGAAACAGGTAATCCATTGTGTTATGGGTTTAATAGCAAAAGAACTGTTCACGCTGGGTTAAGTGGACTGGCTATAGATTCTGCTTTGATGCAAAAAGTCTGGGAAAACCTGCTTGATGCACCTATAAAAATTATTGAAAAACAGGCCGTATATATTCATATTCCTTTTTGTCAGACTAAATGTTTGTACTGTGGGTTCTTTCAGAATGCCACAAACCAAGTTGCCGAAGATCATTATATTGACTGTTTGCTTAAAGAAATACGGAGCGAATATAATGAAAAACGAATAAAAGATAGTGTTATTCACACGGTTTTTATCGGTGGTGGTACGCCCAGTTCTCTTTCCGTCGAAAATGCTACTAGACTTTTACGTGAAATCAAGATGCGTTTTAATTTGGCAAATGATTATGAGCTGACATTGGAAGGAAGAATCCATGATTTGGTTCCTCGAAAAATTGAGGCATGGCTTGAAAATGGAGTAAATAGGATTTCTCTAGGGGTACAATCATTTAATACTGAAGTAAGGCAGCAAATGGGAAGGATTGATACTAAAGAGCAAATATTATATAATTTAGCTCTTTTACGAGCACACCAACAATGCTCTATCGTGGTAGATTTAATTTATGGGCTGCCTAATCAAACTATGCAGATATGGGAAGAAGATCTTAGACTTTTGGAAATAGCACAAGTTGATGGCATGGATTTATATCAGCTTAATGTTTATGAAAACAGTGATTTAAATAAGGCGATAAAAGCAGGAGAAATTACGCCGGCAGCTACTACAGCTCAACAGGCAGCTATGTATCATTTTGCCCATGATTATTTAAGCAAGAGGCCTTATACGAGATTAAGTGCTTGTCATTGGCGCCGAGATAATCGTGAACGTAGTATGTATAATACCTTGGCTAAACAGGGATGCAATATTTACCCATATGGCTGTGGAGCGGGAGGGAAAATAGATGGATATTCTACCATGCTCAACAGAAATATTAAAGGGTATGAAGAGTTGATTTTAGTGGGGAAAAAACCCATGATGGTTCTCATGAAACAGTCTTCTTTACAACCAGCTGTTAATGAAGTTTTAGGACAAATTGAACAGGGATATCTAGATTTACAGAAACTAGGGCAAATAAATAAAAAGTTATGTGAATTAAAGATATTATTTGAAATTTGGGATCAACGCGGGCTTCTGACTTTTAACGGTGTTATGTACAAACTAACTATTGCAGGGCAATTTTGGCAAGTTAATTTAGCACAAAGTATTTTAGAATGCATACAGGCAATTTTACTTGATAAAAGTGATATCATAAGGCAAGATGTTGCAGCACAGGATAATAATCAAGGAACTGACCCTAGTGAGGAAAAATTATTAAAAATAACGCGAGAAATATACCCGCAAATTTCTGAAGATGAGTTAAAAGAATTAGTGAATATGATCCCATCTCACGTAAAGGCAATGTTAAAAAATATGTTGCCAATTATGATAAAGCAAGTTATAAAAACTATGGGACAAGATAAAATACAGGAAATGGTAGAAAAAGCTAGAGGGAGTAATCGATAGGAAGATGACAGGTTTAAAGAGCGAAAAAGTATAAATGACACGGTATTTGTCTTGACATTTAATTATAATAGACATATAATGAACGCAAGTTCAGTATTGGGACGTGAGAAATTTATGGCACAAGTATTAAAGGAAGAAATCGAAAAAAAGATATACAAGGCAGCGATTGATGAGTTTTATATGATGGGCTATCAGTCCGCTACCTTAAGAAATATTGCCAAGAAAGCTGGCATTCCGGTAGGGCTTGTTTATACCTATTACAAGAATAAAGCAGCATTGTTTGCTGCCGTTGTCAATCCTACGTATCTTTCCTTTCAAAAAATGTTGTCTAAATCATCGCTGCACGAGACTAACTTAGGATATGATAAGTTTTTTCAAGAGGAATTGCCATTTATTTTTACTATGCTCAAAAATGACAGGAAACCATTTATTATTTTAATCGATAAGAGCAAAGGCACTATTTATGAGAATGCTAGCGAGAAAATTATCCAACTTACACAAATTCATATCAAGAAGCAAATACAATATAGAATAGGCCAAAGTGAAAAAATGGATGATTTGTTCTATCATATACTGGCTAATAATTTTATGGAAGGGCTCTTTGAAATAGCTAGGCATTATAAAAATGAAAAATGGGCTATTAATATCATGAAGCTTTTCATGCAGCAATATTTTTATGGAATAAAAGCTATAATTAACTAAATTTTTTTAAAACAATAATGAACTTATGTTCAATATTGTTTTAAGTTATACTATTATAAAATATCATAATATCGTAGAATATATATTTTTATCAGAAGTTTATATGGATATTAAAGAATTTAGGAATAGGGAAGCTATGAGTTCACATATATATGCCCTTAGAAGGAGGAAAAGTGAAAATGTGTACTATTATTCAAGGGATACCTGTTGCCGCAGATTCAATTCTGCCGGAAAATACGATTAAGCGACTTGTATTTGAGCTTATTAAAGATTGGGAATGGGAAGGTAGGGAATTAGGAAGGATTGAACTTATCTGTGATGGGAACATAATTCATGTTGTTTCTTATGGAAAACCTGTTGTAAAACGTATTTCTTTGCAAAATGACGCTAAGGAATTTTTGTGAGCACAAAGAAATAATCACACAAAAACCCTTACAAAAAGGTATTTACTTGCCTTTTTGTAAGGGTTTTTTGTTCTATTCTATATTTTGGCGTGTGACCTATTTAGGTTAATCAATTTTTTTTAAGTGAGGGAGGTACGTAAGATAGAGACTAGGTGTGCCTAATTTGTTTTGCTGCATACGCAGAAGATCTGTTAGTGTGAGGTTGTTTAGTAGTTCCTCCACTGTTGATTGAACAAGTTGCCAAACATCAGCAGAAATACATTTTTTGTAACGAGGACAGGTGCCTCCGTCGGAATTTGCACAAGGTGCAAATTCCGTATAACTTTCAGTAGCTTTGATTATTTGGCCAACACTATAATGCGAGGGACTATTGGTTAATCGATAGCCACCGTGAGCACCTCTTACTGCCATTATTAGACTAGCTTTTGTTAATTTGCACATAATTTGCTCGACATATTTGGGGGATAAATCTTCTTCTTTAGCAATATCTTTTACAGATATATAACCAAAAGTATAATGTTCTGCCAAATATAGCATTACACGTAACGCGTAACGACCTTTTGTAGAAACTCTCATGTAATATGTACCTTCTTCCCCATAATTAAAGCGAAAATTTTGTTATATTGTTTTAAATGATTATATTATAAAATAACACAGCAAACAATTGAATTTTAGTCAATTTCAAAACAATTCAATTTATTTATAAAAATTATCCTACTTTTAAAGTGGGAATATTAATTCTGCAATTTAAGACAAAAATGTACAAAGCTTATTTATAAAACTATACCATAAACATAGCATAAAATAACGATAGGTACAATTAAATTTCAGCTAATTTCGGTAAAACGACTCTTTTTTGTAAGAATATGGGTATATTTCAAGGGAAAATAGCAATAAATTAAAATAATTAGTTTGAAAAATATTAATAAAAATTTGTGAACTTTAAAAGGAATAAACCTAGCGCTAAAGTGGGAAATTTAGCAAAAATGAACTTGCTTTCACTATTGTGTTTGTTATACTGACCCTAGAAATGAGTATGTCGAAAGGGTGTAAGACAATGGAACGCAGAGATTTTTTTACCAAAGGATTTCCAGCGTATGTTTTTAAAATGGGGGAAGCTTTTGTAGAAACAGCTGGTTTGGGAGAAGAAGAAAAGAAAGGCTATTTTGATTCTTTTGAATCTTGTTATCCTTTATTATCAGAAGTTTCATATGACATGATGCTTCAGGCAGCTGGACAGTTGGGAATAGTGACTGAAGGAAAAAATAAAATAACTTTGGCAAGAGAAATTTATGCAATAAAAGGTGGTGAAGAAGGTTGAGCAAGATAGATTGTCTTTTGAATAAATGTTTGTGGCTTTTACATGATGCTAAGCATTTATCAAATTTAGATTATTTAAGCCGTATTGATGGAGAGGAGACAGCTTGGTATTTTTGGCTAACTGGTATAAAGGGAGTTTATGAATTTAAGCTAGGATATGTTGAAAACATTGGATTTAGTGAACATAGTTGCTTTTATTTAAAGTATTATCCTGACATTAATGAGGAACTTTTTGAGACTTATTCTTGTGCAGAACAGTTTGTTCGTATGGGTGACCTTTTTGAACAAACTGATGTAAAAATAGCTGAAGAACATGAGCTATGCCCATGTTGTGGTACTAATCAATGCGAGCATAAGCATGAGCATGGACCAGAGCCTTTTGTGACACGTAGTAAAGGTATACCTAAACTTTTGCAGAGAAAGATTTTGTCACCTAAGTTATTTTGTATTGGTACTATTGAATTTGAAATAATTAATGATGAGCTTAGTTCTTTGATTTTGACAACTGAAAGTAACCTTGTTCAGTATGCTGTTAATGGGTTTCAGGTTGTGGATGCGGATGGCAGTCCTAGAGAAATTATTGGTAAAAATGAAATAGATCGCAACATTCCCGGTGTTAGTTTATGCATGCCTTTCCATGAGTTCTTATTGGAGAAAATGCTTGGTATATTAACAGTAAAGTCTGTGCAACAAACCATCGTAAAAGAGTTTGGCACCGTAATTTTTGATTTTGGTAATGGGGATATGCGTAAAAAATCGTCGAACGCGGTGGAAAAGGTTATCGTGAAAAATATGTTTTAGGAAACCAGCTAAAACACTACTTTATTTGCTGACTAGTTATTCGGTGGCGCGGATAATTAGTCAGCAAATAAAGGACGATGGTTTGCCTTTATTAATTTAAATATATTATAGAAGGAGGGAAGGTTATGGATGAGAATAAGGCTTTAGAAGCAAAAAAATCATGGATGGATATTAATTGGCCGGGATTTTTTGCAGGATTAGTTTTGGGAGCAGGTTTGTTTTACATTACTATTCGAATTATATCGGCGCTTATGTTCTCAAGGACTGCTGCCTAGTAAAGAAAGGAGAGGTTAATCGTGGGGGTTTCAAGGAGAGGCTTTTTGAAAGGACTAGCATTAGGTGGGACTACAGGATATTTGGCTATGGCCGGGGCATCATCGACTGTGCTAAAAGATGTGTTTATACCACCTGCAGCGGTAGGTGATTTTGACATTGGTACTTGTAAGAGCGTGAAATGTACCGTTGTTTCAGAAACAAGTTGGTTTAATAATAAACGTGTTGTACAGGATATGAAAGATGCTGGGGGACTTTTAGTTAATCAATATATAATACCTTGGTCTAACACAGGTGTTAAAGAAGGCTACAATGGTAATAATGCAGGCGGTTATAGTGCGCTTATTGATTTAGAGTTACTTGATGGCAGCAAAAAAAAGATTCTGCTGGATTGTGGCTGGAATACTGAATGGATGGATGAATGTTTTAAACGTGAAGGCGTAGATAAGATGCTTAAAAATAAAGAAATTGATGTTCTTGTTTTAAGTCATGAACATTTTGATCATTTTTTTGGTGTTGAATCAGTGCTGAAAAATTGCCCGGATATTCCTATTATTGTTCCTAAGGGCTTCTATAAAGAAGGCTTTGATTTGTTGAAGGGTGCGAGTTTCCCGGTTGCTCATCTTAAAAATGATTATCCACATACCGGACCACTAGAGGTAAGGGAGTCTGGTAAGGTGCATCCGTTGTTCCCAGGGTGTGCGACTATAAGCTTTGATTCTGCTATCATTTGCCGCGTTTTAGGCGAACAAGGATTGGTGTTTAATGTTAAAGATAAAGGGTTGGTGGCCATTACAGGATGTTGTCATATGGGCATAATTTCTTTCTTAGAGGAAATAAAACATAGAGTTAAGGGCGGCGATAAGATTTATGGAATTCAGGGAGGCTTACATATTTCTCCTTTTGAAGACTGGGATCCGCAATATGATGATTTGATTCAAGCCTTGCCTTCTTATGGTGTTGAAGTTCTTGGTTGCAATCACTGCACCGGTTATTTAACTGCTGAAAAAATGATTTTGGCTGGTTTGCCTGTGGTTCAAGGTACAGCACGTTTTAGAAGTAAGAAAAAATTATTCTTAGGTAATGGTGATCAAATCGTATTTGGTTGATAAAATGGAGGTGTAAATATATGATCAGCCTAAAAAATGAAATGTGGCTCGAAAGTCGTATCATGGAAAATAAAATTGCCCAGCCGCTGCGTGGTATTATCGGGGTATTGTTTTCATCTATTATATTTTATATCCTTTGGTGGATATTTATGGATCCCCGTGGTATTTTAAAGTGGTATACTCCCCAATATGGGTATATGTATATTAGATGGATTTTGATTGTTGTAATTTGGCAGGCTTATGTATTTAATTTTTGGCCGTTCAGTCTAAAATGGCGTGAAAATACCCACCCTGTAATTACTGGCGCTGTTTTAATGTTTGTCAATTTTGCGGTTGTTGGTGCTGTTATTTGGGGATTTTTTTATCATTTCCTCGGTATTTATTCTATACCGTATCTTAGTGTAGACAAACTTGTAGGAAAAGGCATGACGGAATTTTTTGCTAGGGAGTATTCTTCTTTAGCTATTTTAATGTTTGCAGCTATTGCGTCGTGGCTAAGTCCTATTGTAACTGTTTGCTTTGCAAACCATCCGTGGCAGAATTTGAAGCAACCTGAGAGAGGTATTACCATATTTTGTGTAACGGCGTTGCTGAGTATCTTGGCTTTTCTATGTTTGATGCATCCCCATTACCATGTATTATTTTGGCCTTGGCAAGAATATGCCGCAGCTTATCCTTGGTGGGCGAATTTTGCGCATACGTTAAGCGGCAATTTTAACGTTGGTTGGGTAATGTGTGGTACAGTTTCCATTTGGATGTTGGAAGTAACTTTTGATCGCTATCCGTATATTTTAATTAAAAATAAAATAAGGCGTGGCGTAGTTGGGTTTATTGGCGTACTTTTGTTCGCAATTCTTTTATTTGTAACTTTTAATTTTATCCAAGATCTTGCTTGGGGGCCGGCTATTGATGGGGCTAAGAGAATTCTTGCACCTGATTGGAGATATCAACACAGTGGTGAACTAGCAATAATGATGCTTATCCCTGCGATGATTCTGAATTTCTATTTTGACAATGGACCTAAAAAATATAGTGCTCCAGTGAACATTGCTTTGCGTATGATTATTATTATTGTTAGTACGATGGTATTTCATTGGTTGTACTATAAATTCAGCCCGAGTATACTGGGAACACAGGCTGCTTATTCTCATCCACAGCAATTTCCCATGGCACCAGGTATACTTTTTATTTGCGTGATGCTTTTTCATAACTGGTTTATGGATTTATGGCCAGGCAAAAAACGTACTGGGAACAGAGACGTTATGCTAGACGATGATGGGGAAGAAATATTATAAGATAAATTCCTTAACAATAATTTAATTGAATTTTGTGTATTTGGCCACATGGTGATATGCTTATGCTAATAACTGTGTGGCCTTGCACAAGGTCATTAATGCTTTTAATGTACCTGTAAAGGTGGGATCAAATTGGGTATAGGCATAGGCGAGATTATGGTAGTCCTGATAATAGGTTTTATAGTTGTAGGACCGGAGGATTTACCTAAAGTAGCACGGACTTTGGCAAAATGTGTTAAGAAGATACGTTCTTATATGAAAGAGCTTACGAAATCTTTTGAAGAAGAGATTAAGGCTGATGAAATAAAAGAAGCAGGAAGAAATATAAAAAGTTTAACTTCTGAATTTGAGAGAGTACAGCAAGATGTGTTACGGCATGCGGCAGAAGTTAAAGATACAATAAAAGACTGATTTTAAAATCATGTATAAACATTAACGATAAAACCGGTTTTTATTATGGTACTATGCATATGTAAATTTATAATTATTTACGGATTGAGTTAATGGGGTTGTTTTGCTAATCTTTTAGAAATTCTATGATATCATTTTGAGAAAGGTGTGAATAATGATGAGACTAGGGGCAACGGAAATTTTATTGATTCTTATGATTGCTTTGGTCGTTTTTGGTTCTAGTAAGTTGACAGGGCTAGGAAAGGTATTAGGAACTAGTATCAGAGAATTTAAACAGGAAGTAAGCGGTCCGGAGGGTAAGACTGGTGGAGGCAATGTTAGTGGTTGCAAACAAGAAGTAAGTACCGCTAGCAATAAGGATGGTGAGGGTAGTGTCGGAGAAGTTGCAAACAAGTAGCGAAGATGCTTTCAATGATATTAAAGCATTTCAGTCACCACTATCAGAGCATATTCGGGAAATGCGAAGCCGTTTATTGTGGTGTATATTGCTGGTTGCAGTAAACTTTTTTGTAATAGTAACTTTTTTTACAGAACCATTGATGCAAGCACTAGCTCAACCTATTAAAGAGTGTGGAATACAGTTTATATATTTAGGGCTTTCAGAAGCATTAACGGCTCAGCTAAAGGTATCTTTTATTGCTGCTATGATAGTTTCTATGCCAATTATTTTTTGGCATGCGTGGCATTTTATTAAGCCGGCATTCTATGAAAATGAACGAAAAGTTGTTTTGTTGTTTACTATTAGTTCTATCCTATTGTTTTTAATAGGTATTATTTTTGGGTATAGTGTCGTTTTTTTGTCAGCAATTACATTTTTTGTTTATATGGGGGAGAATTTAGCAACACCTATGTTATCTATAAGCCAATATGTGGATTTCCTTTTTACTTTTGTTCTTTCTTTCGGGCTTGTTTTTGAGATGCCTGTTATTATCTATGTTCTTTGCCGTTTGGGTATTGTAACGGTAACGCAATTGACTGCTATGCGAAAATATGTTGCTTTGGGTATATTTGTAGTGGCGGCTTTTTTAACCCCGCCAGATGCTTTGTCACAAGTGCTTATGGCACTTCCAATGTTGTTATTATATGAAATTGGTATTTTGGTGGCAAAAACAGGGTGTAGATAAGCTGCCGTAACTATTGCGGTGGCCTTTTTTAGTTTTACTGGGGGTGAGGTTATTTGATGAAGGAAAAATTATTGTTAGTGGATAATGTGGTGGAAAGAAGAGCGAAGCTTAAGAGATTTTTGGCAAAAGATTATATTATTTTAGAGGCAGACGATGGTTGTCAGGGTTTAGAAATATTAGAGCAAGATAGGAAAATTAAAATTGTTTTGTTAGAATTACTGTTACCTAAAATGAGTGGTTTAGAATTTTTGCAAATTATACGCAGAAAAACTATTTATAAAAAAATGATAGTGATAGTTGTAACGTCTGTAGGAGAACCATCTGATGAAATAACAGCTCTAGGTATCGGGGCAGACGACTATATTTGTAAACCTTTTACCTTAGAAGTTGTTTCTGAACGGATTAAAAATGCACTTACAAACAAAGAAATATTAGCAGATGCGGAGAGCAATTTTTGTTTGCAGGGAAATATATTAGATGAAACGGCTACTGCAATATATGTAGTTGATGCTGTGAATTATAATTTGTTTTATACGAATAAAGCAGCTATGCAATTGATGAATTGTACAAATAAAAACTACAGTGGTAAGAAGTGTTATGAGTTTTTTGGCAATGGTACTCATCCATGTAAATTTTGTAAGCTTGTTATAACGCATACTGATAATAACAAAGCTGAAATTTATATACCATTTATTAATAAAACTGTTCAGGTTCGTGTTTGTATGATGAAATGGTTGGGGAGGCCGGCTTATATTACGTATATGACAGATACTACAGAGCAAAAACGTGCTCGCGAGTTAGCGGATGCGCGTTATAAAAAAGAACTTCAACGACGCTGTCGAGTAGATTTAGATTTTATGGCATATCTAATTTTCAATGTTACTACTGGAATGGTCGTTGAACATGATCCCCATGGTTTTCCTGTACCAACTCTTGTTCCTGGGCAACCGGCTACGGATTTTAGTGAAAGAGTATTACCAACGGTTGTTGATTTTGGCAAGAGATGTGAATTCGCTGATATGTTAAAGCTAGATAATTTAAAAAAATCTTATGATGCAGGTATTACTCTGCGATCAATTGATTATAGGCGCTACTCAAGAAATGGTAAATATATAATGTGGGCCCGTTCCACAATTCAACTCATGAAAGATCCTCACAGTGGAGATTTGACGGGATTTTTATATACATATGATATAAATGAAACAAAAATGATGCAAGAAATCATTAGTGCAGCTGTGCATTATGATTATGACATGATTGCTTACATAAATCTTTCTACAGAGACGACTAAATTATATGCACAAAACGACCAGCGCTTTAGTTTATTTATTGGTCGAGAGTTTGGTTACGATAAAGTGGTGGCCGAATATGTAAAAATATTTATTGCTGCCAAAGAACGTAGTGACATTAGAGAAAATATGAGTATAGATAATGTTCGTAGCAAATTAAAAGAAAATGATATTTATGAATTTGTTGTAGATATTATTAGTGCAGATGGGGTAATAAAAAAGAAAAAGCTTCGTTATGCAAATTTTGATAAAAACTATGGTATGGTTTTATGGACTGAGGTTGATATTACTAATATTGTAGAACAGCAAAAACTTCTTTTAGTAGCACTTTTGGCAGCTAATAACGTAAATACTATAAAAACAGATTATTTAGCTTCTATAAGTCATGAAATGAGAATGCCTTTTAAAAATATAACGGCATGTCTTCGAAATGTTACTGATAAGAATGCAAGCGATGTAGTTAAAGAGCAGTTAGAAGAAGCAAAGTTGTATGTGTCGCAATTAACAGAAATTGTAAATGATATTATGGACATAAGTAATTTGGAAAGCAAAAAGATGCAGATAGTCAATACACAATTTTTCCTTACTGATATTGTGTGGAGGCTTAAAAATAAATTCAAGCATTGTTATACTCTAAAGAGACAAAATTTTATTGTAGAGCAGCAAATTTTTCATGATATATGTTTTAGTGATATTAAAGCTATTAGTCGTATTTTGGCAAATATCTTAGATAATGCTTTCAGATATACTGATAAGGGTGGAAACATTACTTTGAAACTTTATGAATTACCCTCTGAAAGTAACGAAAAAGGTGTTTTTAGATTTGTGGTTAAAGACGATGGCCCAGGAATTAGACCAGAACTTTTGGAAAATATATTTGTACCATTTTATTGTTGCATAGATGGTAAGTGCAAAAGCGAGAGTTCAGGACTGGGGTTGGCAATTTCTAAAGGTATTGTCGATGAGTTGGGTGGGAAAATTTTTGTTAGCAGTGAACTTGGTAATGGGACTATTGTAACTGTTGATTTGGTTTTATTACTCAAAAACCCTGAAAATCATGGCCTTGAAGTCTCAGAGGAAAGTAGTAAAAGCATTGTAGGTATGAAAATATTGATTGTAGAAAACGAACCTTTATCGGTTTTAGTGGCTCGTAGGTTACTAGAAAAAAAGGGCGCACAAGTTTATTTAGCCAAGGATAGTAGTACTGCTTTGGAGTTAGTTGAAAATATTAATTCAGCAAGTTTTGATTGTGTGTTGCTTGATGTATGTTCACATGGACTAAATGGTGTAGAAGTAGCTAAAAAGCTTCGACATAGTTCTCCTCTTTTGTCGAATGAAATCCCGATAATCGGATTTGGAGAAAAACTTACACATGAGGAAAAACATCATTGTGTTAAGGCTGGAATCAATGATTTTCTGGATAAACCGTTGAAGTTTACCGAACTTTTTGAAATGGTTTTAAATTTGTGCAAAAATAGATGAAATTTGTTGTAAAAGTTTTTTGGAGGTGAAATTATGGAAAATTTGATGAGCCTTTTTCAAAAAGGTGGAATAATAATGTACCCACTAGTTTTCTGTTCTTTTTGTGCTATTGCCATAACTGTTGAAAGAATATTATTCTTTAGAGAAAAAAATACGTCTGAGGAAGAGACGAATATGTTAAATCAGTGTTTGATTAAGGGAGATATACAAGCGGCACTTGCTTTAACAGATAAACCTAAGGGAGATGTAGAAGAAGTTACAAACTATTATTTAAATTTACATCAAGATAAGGTTGGGAAAATACAAGCCTTAGAAACAAAGGTTAGCATTTTGATGCTTGCATATGAGAAAAAGTTGAATTTTTTGAGCATGATAGTTACGTTAGCACCCCTTTTGGGTCTATTAGGTACAATATTTGGCATGATTTCTTCCTTTAATGTTTTTTCATTGCGTGGCAGTCAGCCCTTTGCTATTACCTCAGGTATTGGTGAAGCATTGATTGCTACTGCATTTGGCTTAATAGTAGCTATAATTACACTGGTGCTGCACCATTATCTAAAATATCGTATTACAACTCTTAATAGAAAGTTGGAATTGTGCTGTTTAAATTTACTAACCGTAAACAATTAATGTTTTAATACCAATGTTAGTGAAATAGCGATAGCAAGAAAATGCGGTGATAAAAATGCGGTTTAATAATCAAATAAAAAGCTCACCTGAAATAATCGTTATACCCATGATTGATATTATGTTTTTTCTGCTTGTTTTCTTTATGCTAAGCACCATGAACATGACTAATATGAGTACAGTGCCAGTTAACCTTAGTAGTATGCATGATACTAAGCTTATTAGTGAAACAAGTTTGGTTATTTCTATTGATGAACAAGGTGGGATATTTGTTGGTGGAGAAAAGATAGAAAGAGCAATCGTAGGAAAATATGCAAAGGCTGCTTTGTCTGCGAATCCAAATGTTTTAATACTTATTCGTACAGATATGAAGAGCACATATAATGATTTTTCGGATGTTATTGAAAGCTTAAAACAAGCTGGGGTGAAAAGAGTAGCATTAGCTGCTGAAACGAGGTATTAGAATATGCTAGGCACAGACAAAAGGAATTGGTACGCTATTGTCTGCTCATTATTTATACATTTAATGGTATTTTTCGTTGTTAGCACTACGGCTACTTATGGTTATGATTCACAAAACAGTGAAGTTTTTGAAACAATGGATTATATTGAAAATGTAGACCTCATGCAGGCAAAGCAAGGGACTAGCTTAGTAAAACAAGAGTATGATGCAAATTTTGAAATGATCTTATGCAGTGAAGAACAGTTTAAACAAGTTGTTGTAAATACCGAGGAAATTAAAATACCGAATACGCCAAATGCAATAAAAAATAAACTTAAAGCTACAATTGTTAAAGCTCCGGCAGTGTCACCTAAACTATTAAGCGGCTCGCCTGTCCCATATCCTTCCGGTGGCGATGGCAGCAGTGGAACTGTATTGGTTTGTGTGTTGGTTGGGGTAGATGGAAAACCAGAATATACTTCTATAGCAGGCTCTTGTGATAATCCTGTTCTTGATGGCGCTGCTATAGATCATTGTATAAGTTGGCGTTTTAGCCCGGCTAGGGATGCTAGAGGAAAAACAGTCAGGTGTTTGATTTATATACCGGTTAGAGTAGAAAGGTGATTGCGTTTAGCGTCTAAAGCACAAAAATAGAGGTAATAATTTAAATTTTATTTTTGTGTTTTTATGGTTTAGGTAAATGTTGTAAAATAAGTTTGGGTTGCTAATGTTAGAAATAGAAGGATGTATTATTAATGTTTAAACAAAATTTATTAATTGAAAATATACCAGCTATAATTTGTGGTAAAAAAGCAATAAAATAATTGTTGCTGTACATGGAAATATGTCAAATAAAAACGACATACAAATTGCTATGTTGGCAGAGGAATCAAGCATACTTAGGCTATCAGGAACTAAAGATGGTTAAAAAACCATTTAATTACGTAGTGATATATTTTGTTTATGAAAAAAATATTTCTATGCTTACGGGAAAATACTAAAGGAGTGTTGCTCAACTAAAGGGTAACACTCCTTTGGTATATGAAATTTTGTATTAGATGCAATAGTATTACTGGCTGGAAACCAAGTTATCGTAGTATAATAGGACTACGCGTAAAGGGGGATTTTGCAATGCTGGAAGATGTTGTCACCAAAGCTCGATTAGAAGAGGAAACCATATTTGACGTAGTGTTTACCAAAGAAGATGGAGAAAATGTTGATATGAGCGGGGTTAAATTTGAGAACGTGGTCTTTCATAAATGTAGATTAATAAATTGCCTATTTGTAAAGACAACCTTCTATAATAGTGTGTTCGAAGATTGCGATTTATCCGGTTGTAACTTTACCGCTGGATACTGGAAATCTTCTAAAATAGTTGGTAGTAAAGGAAGCGGCAGTAATTTTAAGCTATGTACCTTTAAGAATTTTGAATTAATAGAAGCAAATTTTCAGTATGGTAATTTCATTAATTCATTATGGGAATTGGCCAAAATTACTAGGTGTGAATTACCGGAAAGTTGTTTTGCCGAAACAAAGTTCCGCAGTATTGTTTTTAGTAACACCAATCTTAAGGGTACGGATTTTTTTAAAACGCCTTTAAAAGGAATTGATTTGTCGACTTGTGTAATTGAGGGCCTTATAGTGTCGGATACGTATTACGAGTTAAAGGGGCTAAAGGTTAATGCACTGCAGGCTGTAGATTTGTCTTTATTGCTAGGGATTAAAGTTGTTTAATTATGGGTGTATGAGTTTGCACTGTTTTTACTGTTTTTAATGATATAAAAAAAGAAAAATATTGGTAATATAAATGTGATGTGAGGTAGAAAATGACATTTTTAATAGATGCTTGGCTAAATGAGTTGGTAACAAAAATAAAAAATGAATTTGCAGACAAAGTTGTATTTATCGGTTTGCAGGGTAGTTATAAGCGCAAAGAAGCTAATGCTGGCAGTGACATAGATGTTGTGGTTATTTTAAATACGCTAAATATACACGATTTAGAAAAATATAAGGCTATAATTGCGAAGATGCCTTATAAAGAAAAAGCTTGTGGTTTTATTTCCGGTAAAAAGGAAATTATAGGGTGGGAGAAATCTGATCTGTTTCAATTTTATTATGATACAAAGCCAATTTACGGGAATATAGATTATTTATTGCCGCTGATTAAGAAGGAAGATATAAAACATGCTATAAAAATGGGCGCATGTAATTTATACCATGCTTGCTGCCATAATTTTATTTATGAAAAAAACGTGGAAATATTAATAGCACTTTATAAGTCAGCGTTTTTCATTCTACAGGCAAAGTGTTTTTACGAAACAGGTCAATATATAAGTAGTAAGGCTGAACTTTTAAAACAATTAAAAGGAATGGATGCAGAAATACTTAACATTTGTATGAATAGAAAAAGTTTGCATACATTAGGTGAGAGTGACTTAAGCATATATGCTGATAAAATCCTTATTTGGAGCAGCTGTCTTTTACAAGCTTACTGACGACTTACTTAATTATAGTTAAGAAATCATGAATGAAAGCCAGGGTGAGGACATGCAAGAATACAAAAACAACAATGAGGTAGCTATAATTATGCTACATGAAATATATGGCATAAATAAATTTATGGAAGAAATATGTAAAGAGTATCAGGCTGCTGGATTTGATGTGTTTTGTCCTTCTTTGCTCAAACAAGGTAGCTTTTTATATGAAGATAGTTCTGAGGCTTATAGACATTTTGTCGATGAAGTAGGCTTTGATATTTACAAGGAAATTGAACTACAAATAAAACAGTTAAAAACTTCATATAAAAAAGTATTTGTACTTGGTTTTAGCGTAGGTGCTACTATTGCGTGGCGTTGCAGTGAAAATTCATTGGCTGATGGAATAATATGTTGTTATGGTTCACGTATAAGAGATTATTTAATGTTTCAACCAAATTGTTTGACCCTTGTACTTTTTGCTGAATATGATTCTTTTGATGTTGCGGAAATAATTGCTCAGATTAAAGATAAAAAGAATGTTGAAGTATTTAAGTTAAAGGCACACCATGGGTTTTTCGATAAGTATAATAGGAATTATGACGAAGAACAAGCACAAGTAGCAAGTGGTTTGATAAAAAAATATTTGCAGAAATATGGCATGTAAATAAATATTTATTTTGTGGGAGTTGTTTTATATAAGGAGTATTTATAATATAAAATCTTTAAAAGGCAAAATTTTATATAATAAAAACACTTTTTTGAATTATCTGAAAATAATGCGTGCAAACTATGCTACAAGCATTGACAAATAATACTCGCGTAAGTTAATATTCAATTGATAGTAAAATACTTGCAATTAAAAAGGAGAAGTGTCAATGAGTACAAACAATTCCGAACAACGTGTTCAAATCGCGGTAGCGGATCCAACGCCTTTAGGTTTATTAGGATTAGCTATAGTGACAATGGTTGCGTCTGCACAAAAACTTGGTATAGTAGAAGGGGTAGCTTGGGTTATCCCGTGGGCTCTTTGCATGGGTTCCTTTGCACAATTGGTTGCGGCATATTTTGATTTTTGTCACAAAAATATTTTTGGTGCAACAATTTTTGGCGCTTTCGGGTTTTTCTGGGCAGGAGTAGCTATGAGCTGGATGATTAAGGCTGGTTGCTTTGGCGCAGCTTTGGCGGCAAGTACAGATCCCAAGGCTTTGGGTTTTGCTTTTTTAGGTTATTTTTTATTTGCTTGTGTAGGAACGATTGCAGCATCTGAAGTGAACAAAGTTTTATTTTTAGATATGATATTTATTGATATTTTATTACTGGGTTTGACTTTAAATGCTTTGGGAGTTGGCGGGCAATTAACATTTTTGATGGCGGCCTATGCCGAAGCTATCGTGTCAATACTGTCGCTATATGGCGCAGCAACTATTTTCTTAAACAATTTCTTTGGCAGACAAATTTGGCCATTAGGGAAGCCTTTAGGAGTGTTTAAAAGAGCATAAGTTAGCTCAATATGAGTCATATAAGGGACCAACTTCTTAGGGGGTTGGTCCCTTATTGTATACATTTTCAAATCTAGTGAAATGTTCTTGACATAACTGTGAAAAAGCACTACTATTTTCATAAGAAGAGAAATGTTCGGAAAATTCAAAAGATTTAAATAGCTAAGGGCAATTGCGCATAAAGCGCTAAAAATATGGAGGTGTTATATTCAATGTCTACATTTTTAATTGCACTACTAGCATTAATTCTGGGGTATTTTATTTATGGTAAGATTGTCGACAATGTTTTTAAGCCGACGGACGCGGAAACACCAGCATTTAAGTTCGAAGATGGCGTAGATTATATACCGTTGCCCACATGGAAAATATTCATGATTCAGCTTTTGAACATCGCAGGACTAGGACCTATTTTTGGCGCAATAGGAGGCGCGTTGTGGGGACCTAGTGTTTATCTCTGGATTGTTTTTGGTACTATTTTTGCCGGCGGCGTCCATGATTATCTTTCCGGCATGATGTCGGTGAGGGAAGACGGTAAGTCAATTTCCGAAATTATTGGAATCTATCTTGGACCAACGATGTTAATGATTATGCGTATTGTCTCGGTAGTTTTGTTAGTACTTGTAGGTACTGTATTTGCCACAGGACCGGCAATGTTGTTAGCAAAACTTACGAGTTGGGCAGTTATGCCATGGCTTATTGTAATTCTTGTTTACTATTTTTTAGCAACTATTTTGCCTATTGATAAAATTATTGGTCGCATATACCCCTTGTTTGGAGCCTGTCTAATTATAATGGCTGCAGGTATTGCCCTCGGTATGTTAAGTGGTATTGGTGGACATGTTATGCCTGAAATGGTTTTTGCTAACTTGCATCCTAGTACTCCACCACTACCTATATGGCCTTTAATGTTCATTACAGTTGCATGCGGCGCTATTTCAGGTTTTCATGCTACGCAATCCCCTATGATGGCTCGTTGTATTACCGATGAGCGCCAGGGTCGTAAGGTTTTTTATGGCGCAATGGTAGCAGAAGGTATAATTGCTCTGATTTGGGCTGCTGCTGGTTGCACTTTCTATGATGGTTCTGCTGGATTAGCTGCTTCTTTAAAAACCGGTGGCCCGGGCGGGGCTGTTTATGATATCTGTCGTGGTTATATGGGCGTAGGGATTGGTTCTGCATTAGCTATGCTAGGTGTTATTGCTTGCCCTATTACTTCAGGAGATACAGCTTTTCGTTCTGCTAGGCTCACTATAGCTGACTGGTTTCATATTGATCAAAAGGGTACAAGTAAACGTTTAATGGTTGCAGTTCCGTTATTGTTGGTTGGTGCCCTTCTTTCACAAATCAAATTTGATATTATTTGGCGTTATTTTTCTTGGACCAATCAAACTTTGGCTATGATTGTTCTTTGGACAGGTGCAGTTTACCTATATCGTAAATTCCCCGGGAATCGCAAATATTTAATGGCCGCCATACCGGCAACGTTTATGTCGGTAGTAACATTTACATATATTTTGCAGGCAAGAGAAGGATTCCAATTACCTACTTCGATTACCTATCCCGCAGGTATTATTTTTGCAATTATCTGCGTTGTTTTGTTTGCTAAAGCTACTGTCATGAAGAAGCAGGAAGAATAGGCAGCTTCAATTAATTCAAATATTTTATTCTAGAAAAAAGGACACCTAAACTGTTTATAAAAACATTTTAGGTGTCCTTTAATTTTAGGGGCATTTTTTAGTTTATGGTTTTAGAAAATTTCTTAATAGCAAGGGCAAAAGCGACAGATATAAAAATAATTAGAGCAAATACTTGCCATAAGAGGGGAGTAAGTCCATTACCGCGTAACACAATTCCGCGTATTATTTCCATGTAATAAGTCATGGGGAGTAAGCTGCTTAGTAGATAAAAAAATTTTGGCATAGCGTCTCGGGGAAAAATAAAACCGGAGAGAAGAACACTGGGCATAAAGATAAAAAATGACATTTGCATAGCTTGCATTTGTGTACGGGAGATGTTAGATATAACAAGACCTAAAGTAAGGGAGGCAATAATAAAAAATGTTGTTAGAGTATATAAGAGCAGAAAATTTCCACGCATAGGCAAGGAGAAAACCGAAAGGCCTACTAGAATGGCAACGGTAGTTTGCACATAACCGACTAAAATATAAGGTATGATTTTCCCCAGCAAAAGTTCCCATGGCTTCAAAGGTGTGACTAATAGCTGTTCTAAAGTGCCATTTTCACGTTCGCGCACTATGGCCATTGAGGTAATCATAACCATTGTCATAGTAAGAATTATGCCTAAAATGCCAGGTAACATATAGTATGAAGTTATAAAATCAGGATTATACCATGCACGAATGCGCATATCATAGAGATTTAAGCTGCTTTTAGGAATAACATGACGTTGTAAAAATATTTCTTTAGATTTAATTTGACCAATATTTTCAGCAGCAGCAATCGCCGAGGAAGCAGAGGTAGAATCAGAAGCATCAACAATAACTTGAATAGGGGTCGTTCTTTGGTGCTTGAGATTTTTAGTAAGATCAGAAGGTATGATTATTCCAACTTTAGCTTTACCGCTATCTACAAGTTCATTTACTTGACTAAAACTTTTAGCGGAATATGTAATATCAAAATATTCACTGGCAGAAAAGCTGGAAATTAATTCTCGGCTTTGCTGGGTTAAGGACTGGTCAAAAACAACAGTGTGTTGGTGCTTTATATCTGTATGTATAGCGAAGCCGAAAACTAATAGTTGTACAATGGGAAGCAAAATCATAATGCCAAGGATTACTGGATCGCGTTTCATCTGAATGAATTCTTTAATAAGTATTGCTTTCAGACGTATCATTGATTTATATCCTTTCTGGTTTTTTGTTTATCATAATAAACAAAAATATCTTCCATAGTTAATTCTGACGGTCTATAGTTGTTTAGAGAGGGTGTCGATATATTTTTGGGCAAAAGCACATGTAGTTTTTGTCCAAAAACATAGGCATCAAGGTAATTAATTCCAGAGACTTTCAAATCTTCTAAGGCAGCCATAGGAGTTGTATATTCCATAATTATGAGCTTAAGTGGTAAGTCATCTTTTAGTTCTTTAGGACTGCCTTCAGCAAGCATTTGCCCATTTTTCAAAAACCCAATTAGATCGCAATGTTCTGCTTCATCCATAAAATGCGTTGTGACAAGTATGGTGGTTTTAGTTTGGGCAAGACTAGGAAGTAGGTTCCAAAACATACGTCTGGAAGTAGGATCAACTGCAGAGGTAGGCTCGTCTAAGATAAGAATTTCCGGTTTGTGTAAGATAGCGCACCCAAGGGCTAGCCTTTGCTTTGTTCCACCCGATAAGTCGCCGGCCAGGCTGGTTCTTTTTTCAGATAGCTGCATAAGTTCTATTATTTCATCAATGCGCTGAGTTTTTCCAGAACCGGTTAATCCGTATAAACCGGCATAAAAAGAGAGGTTTTCCATGGATGTAAGATCATGGTAAAGACTAAATTTTTGCGACATGTAACCTATATGTTGTTTCACTTTTTCCGTATCTAAGGCAGTATCATAACCAAGTACAGTAGCTTTTCCCTTTGTAGGCCGCAGCAAACCGCAGAGCATGCGGATAGTCGTTGATTTTCCGGAACCATTAGAACCTATAAAACCATAAATAGCACCACGAGGTATTTGCAGATTTAGATTGTCAACGGCAGTTATATTACCAAATTTGCAAGTGAGATTTTTTGCTTCTATAACTATTTCGCTTTTATTCATCAAATATCACATCCGCAGGCATGCCAGGTTTCATTATTTCTTCGGTATTAGCAATTCCTACTTTAACAGCAAAAACCATATTAGCACGTTCATTTTTTGTAATGCTTTGCCTTGGAGTAAATTCCGCATTGTCACTAATTTCTCGTACATAGCCGATAAATGTTCTCTGGGGGAAAGCATCAATAAAAATTTTGGCTTTAGTACCGATTTTTATTTTGCCAAGGTCTACTGAAGAAACATAAATTTTAACCCAACAATCGGATAAGTCGGCTATGGTTGCTATAGGAGACCCGGCGGCAACATATTCACCTTGCTCAAAATTTTTGGTTAGAATGACACCGTTAAGAGGTACATAGACTTTCAAATCGGCAACTATAGATTGGGAGATAGAGGCAACGGCTTTAGTGCGGGCAAGTTCTTCTTGAGCTGCTTGAATTTCTTCTTCACGGTTGCCTGCTTGTAGGAGATTCTCTTGTTCTTTAGTGCTGTTTAATTGGGCTAAAGCTGTATCTCTATCAGTTTTTGCATTATCTAGATACTGCTTAGATACGGCATTATTTTTATACAGAACATCAGCACGTTCAAAATCACGGATAGACTTATTATAGTTAGTTTGAGCATATAGGGTTTTTGCCGCGGCTTCCCGTAATTCTTGTGGGCGTGGACCATTTTCTGTTTCTAGAAGTTGAGCCTGAGCCTTTT
>JAQVYX010000018.1 GCA_029004715.1 Acidaminococcaceae bacterium
CAGATTGCCCAACCAATATCAGATTTTTGCTCTTTCTTAGTTGCTGTACCTTTTGCTTGGAACGTTTTGAAAACTTTAAAAGAAAATTGTACCCACGAGGAAATTTTATAATATTTATCTTATCAAAAAGTGAGGTCTAATCATGCCTATTAACAAAAATGCCAATATGCGTTTAAACTTTGCCACATTATCTGCTGTTGACTTAAAAGAGCTTTTGCTAACCTCTGATGCCACCATTCATACCAATTTATTACAAGCTGCACGTTTAAAAGCTTTAAAACATTTTCAAAATAAAATTTATATTCGTGGCTTGATTGAGTTTACCAATTACTGCAAAAATGATTGTTATTATTGCGGAATTAGATGCAGTAACACTAAGGCCGAGCGTTATCGCCTAACTAAAGAGGAAATCCTTGCTTGTTGCCGTAATGGCTATGAACTTGGTTTTCGTACATTTGTGCTACAAGGTGGGGAAGATGCCTATTTTTCTGATAAAGCAATGATTGCTATAATTAGTGCTATTAAAACTGCACACCCCGATTGTGCGATTACCTTATCTATCGGAGAACGCTCTTTATCCTCCTATAAAGCCATGTTTGCCGCTGGCGCTGATCGTTATCTTTTACGACACGAAACAGTTACTCCATCTCACTATGCACTTTTGCATCCCCCCACTCTTTCTCTTGCCAATCGCCTTAACTGTCTAGAAAACCTAAAAAAAATTGGATATCAGGTCGGAACTGGATTCATGGTAGGATCTCCCTTTCAAACCATAGACAATCTGATAGAAGATTTGCTTTTTATTAGACGTTTTAATCCGCAAATGATTGGTATCGGGCCCTTCATACCGCACCATGATACACCTTTCCGCGATAAAAATTCCGGTACCTTACAGCAAACTCTTAGACTCATAGCAATGTTACGCCTAATGCTGCCTAAAGCCTTGATTCCTGCTACGACTGCCTTGGGGACCATAGATCCTTGCGGACGAGAACAAGGAATTTTAGCCGGAGCCAATGTGGTTATGCCCAATCTGTCTCCCGTTATGGTCCGTAGCAAATATTCCCTATACGACAATAAAATCTGCACAGGAGAAGAAGCTGCCGAATGTATAAACTGCCTGAAAGAACGAATACGAAAAATCGGTTATGAAATTGTGGTTGACCGTGGTGACTATCGTGCCTAAAACCACCAACATTAAAACAGCACCGTATCCTACATGCTTTTTGAAATACTATTTAATTTTCATTCTACTCATTGCCAATATATAGAAAAATAGGGTTTCGAGTGTTTTGTTCCCTGACTGCCCTAGTGCAGCGGAAAGCGAACTACTCGAAACCCTTTAGTTATGTAGTCTTTTATTTATCATTAGAATTCAAAGACGTTTTTATTCCTATATGTTTAAATTCTTGCAATTTACCTACGTCACAATTCTTCGTAGCACATTATTCACATAGACCGGTAGCTCTTTATTTAAATAAACCATATGTCTTATTTACATCTTGCACATAAAGAATCCCCTTACCAGGCTCATCTATTTTTAACTGTTCTCTTATAGACGCAACAATTTCTTCTGTTTTTTCCTTTTCTGAAAGAATCATGACAATCTCTTTCTCCGGCTCAATTTCCATGGAAAACACTTTACTAGTTTCATGAATTCCAGAACCTCGGGCATTGATTATAGTTCCACCCTTAGCCCCCATTTTTGTAGCCGCATCAATTACATATTCTGCATTCCCCTTATCCACAATTACGGTTATTGCATGATACATATTATTATCAACACCTCTTTCTTCTATTGGGTCAGCGCTTTTGCAACTCCTTGTTCCTATTAAAGAGCAAACTGAAGTGGTAAATGCTATACCATGATTAGGTTGCACAAATTTAAATTCCTCATTTAATTTATCAAGCACTTGCCGCCCTATCTTTCTGTCGGCAACCATCAATACAATTTCTTTCCTTACATCAGACAGGCATAAAAGCTCTAAAATACGGTTGTGTACAGTACCTTTTCCTAACAATAACGTACCACCGGAAATGCCGTAATTCTTAGCTTTTTTCAGTAATTTACTACCCAAGCCACTATTTACAATAATGCATATTTGCTCTATATCCACAGCTTTAGAACTATTCATCACCGTTTTCTATACCTCCCTTTTTAGAATTTATTTTGAAAATAAGCCCTAATAACTGCAAAGCAATTAAAGGCATCAACGCAACCATGGCTATCATTCCAAATCCATCTACCATTACGTTTGCTCCCTCTATAGCATCCGCTGCCCCTTGAGCAAATGCCAGTATAAAAGTAGCCGTCATCGGTCCTGATGCTACACCGCCTGAATCAAAAGCTATTCCCACAAAAAGCTGGGGGACAAAGAATGTCATTGTTAAAGCAAGTAAATACCCCGGCAAAAGATAATGCCACAACTGAATACTAGGGACAAGTATTCGTATCATAGATAATGCCACTGCAACCCCAATTCCAATAGCAAGAGTAAACAATACGACTTTTCGCTTTACATATCCGCTCGTAACGTCTTCGATCTGATTGGTTAGTACATAAACGGCCGGTTCCGCCAATATTGTAACGAAACCTAAAACAAATCCTATAATAACCAGGTAAATTTTATTGTCCAAAGATGCAATACTATAGCCTATGGCAACCCCCACGTCCATAAACCCGGCATTTATACCAAACAAAAATAGAACAAGTCCTATAAAGGTAAACAACATACCCATGATAATTTTCCTAAACGCTTTTTTAGACAATTTGAAGGAATATTTTTGAAATACAAGGAAAATTAACAGTATAGGAAGCAAGGCCAGAAAAGCTTCTAAAGCTATTGTGGTAACTAATTGAATAAAGTTACTACTAATTGATGTTGCAATGGGTTCATTATATTCGAGACCTCCTGTAATTTTATCTGTTGGGGAAATAATACTCATAATCATAACAGATAATATTGCGCCTGTAGAAGCAATTGCCACCAACCCAAAACTGTCATTTTCCGATGCTTTGCTATCTTTTTTCATGGCAGATACACCAACTGCGAGAGCTAGGATGAACGGAACCGTCATTACACCGGTTGTTGCTCCTGAAGCATCAAAAGATATTGCTAGAAATTCTCGCGATGTAAATAACGCCAGTATAAAAACACCTGAGTATAAAATTATTAATACTTTTTGCAGAGAAATATTATAAACAATCCTCGTAAGCCCTAATGAAAGCAGCAAAGCAATTCCCACTGCTACCATTACCACGATGCTATCCTTTGAAATTAATCCTGAGGTAACAAAATCCACTTGACCTGCAAGAATATGGAGATCAGGTTCCGCAATTGAGCTGAAAAAGCCAATTATTAACCCGGCAACAGCTACTATCCAAATTTTATTTGTCTTTGCTATCTTTGCTCCAATTATGTTACCAATAGGGCTAATCCCAATATCAACTCCAAATAAAAAAACCGATAAACCAATAATAATAAGACCTGCACCCACAAGAAATTTTACAATTAAAGGCACAGCAAGAGGTGCAATAGTGAAATTCAAAACCATTACTATTATTATGATTGGCAACACAGAATACAGTACTTCTTTAAGTTTAGAGACAAGAACATTCAAATATGTATCATTCCTTTCTAGCAATCACTTATTATGAATAGCTATCAAAATTCACATAAACCCAACTACTTGTAATTATAATCCTTAAGAATTTATATAAAAGAACTTGCAAACTAATTGCTACATGTGAATTTTTGTATATTGCTGTTGGTTAGAAGATGTTTTTTCAATGGCTCTTAAACCGCCACTAATTTTATGAACGTAATTTAGAAACAAAGTCCCCAATAAGAGCCTATCTTTTAAAGGAATCCTATGCCATATATATCCTTTAAATAAATCTTTAAGTAAAAAAACTTCGCCATCAGCAATATTTTCTGATTCTGCAATAGCTTCTTCTAATAGAAAATTCACATCGAACATACTATCTACGCCTCTTTTCAATCAACAACATTGTTAACATCATTGTATATAAATTTATATGTATAGTCAAATAAAAAACCTGTCACACTCTAGCTAAAACCAGAGTACAACAGGCATAAAATATAATCCACAATATATCAATCTCTTAATATGGCGGAGAAGGTGGGATTCGAACCCACGGTTCCTTGCGGAATCACTAGTTTTCAAGACTAGCGCCTTAAACCACTCGGCCACCTCTCCTTGTAGACACAGGTCAAAGTATAATATATGATACTATTCTTGTCAAGTCATTAAACCTTAGCAACATTATTTTAGAATAATATTTCTTACCAAATAGACTTGCTAAATATTGTCAGTATAGTAGTATATATAAGAGAACCGATATACTAGCGGCTTGTTCTTTATAAACCGCTTTCCTCAAAATATAACCAAAAGGGGTTTATAGCCTTATGAAACTATCGCTAGATATGCATAAGCGCATAATGAAATTTCAAAAAGATGAAATTACCGGTAAAATACTGTACTCCGAAATTGCCGGTATGATGAAAAATGCCAACAACAAAAAAATCCTTATGGAAATTTCCCAAGCTGAAAATATCCATTATGAACAATGGAAAACATTTACCGGGGAAGATGCGGAACCAAACTGGCTAAAAATACATAGTTACAAGTTTCTATACCTCATATTAGGAGAAACCTTTGTCATAAAGCTCTTAGAACAGATTGAACAAGTTGGCATTAAAGAACTAAATGAAATTATTAAAGAAATACCTGAAGCCCAAAAAATAATTACGCAAGAAGAAGAACATGAGAACAAATTAATTGCCCTCATTAACGAGGAAAAGTTAAAGTATGTCGGCTCCATGGTTCTTGGTCTCAACGACGCTCTAGTAGAACTAAGTGGAACTATTGCGGGGATGACTTTCGCCCTCGCTAGCACAAAATTAGTGGCCCTAGCGGCTATTATTACCGGGTTTGCCGCCACCTTATCTATGGCAGCCTCTAACTATTTGGCAGAACGTGCCAATGGTAGCAAAACTGCTGTAAGATCAAGCGTCTATACCGGTATGGCTTATCTAATTACAGTAGTATTGCTAGTGCTGCCTTATTTAATTCTACCTAATGAATTCTACATAGCTGCATTTAATATTATGATTGCCGTGGTAATCCTCATCATCTGGTTCTTTAATTTTTATGTCTCTGTTGTACAATCCACACCTTTTTGGCCACGTTTTACAGAAATGGCAATTATAAGCCTAGGAATTGCGGCGCTTTCTTTTGCCATAGGAATTATTGCCAAACATATCTTGGGTGTAAATATAGGTTGATTTTAGAGCAAATTAAAGATGGTTCTAAATATCTAGCCCATAACAATGTCAGTTTCATATACCACTTTTTCTTCACACTCTAAGGCCTTATGATTTAACTTTAACATATAGTTTTCAGTTTTAGTCACATATTCTTTATCTTTAATAAGCAATAAATTACTCTGTACATTATAACAAGCGCTCCGAAGAGCAGCCCTTGCTAAAAAAGCAGCCACGGTTGCATCTGTTATAGCTGATTTATTACCAATTAGAACTATTTGTGCCGCTATTTCCAAAACTTCCATGCAAGACTCCGCTATTTTTAAAGGTACCTCTGCAGCATCATAAGCTGCAACCTCAATGGCCTGAGTCCGGCAAATTTTTTCTGTTTCTGTTATATGTGGCATTTTGTAAGCTTTCATAAACCCACCAAATACAGCAGCATCAGCTGCTACCAAAGCTTCCATCCTTGTCCTTAATATTTCTGCTGAGATAAGAATAGGCCGAATTTTTCCTTCTACCTCGGCATACTTTTTCTTGCCCAAAGTAAGATTTGCCACCATCGATGTCAAGGCGGCAGCAATAGCTCCTGCTAATGCCGCCGCACCACCACCGCCCGGTGTTGGTGCCGAAGATGCCAGATCCGTCAAAAAATCCTTGCAAGTTCTGTCCATTAATTGTTTTGTCATAATATCTCTCCTAACTTTTATCTATATGCTTTTAGCACTATAACCACCATATGCAAAACCCAACTTTTTACCATAATCTATACCGACACTATAAAATATAGTATAATGATACCATAAAGTTTGAAATTTTGCCCAAAGAAGGTTTAATCTTATGGATTTAGTCACAAAATTAGCTACCAACCGCATATTGAGTTCTGAAGAATTTCAAAATTTATTGCTCACAGACGATATTACTCTTAGAACACAGCTTTTTCGTTGTGCGCAAAAAATATCAGCGCTGAATTTTCACAATAAAATTTACATTCGTGGTCTGATTGAATTTACTAACCATTGTCAGCGTGATTGTTTTTATTGTGGACTTCGTTGTAGTAATAAGCGAGCCGACCGCTACCGCTTAAGTAAGGAACAAATTTTAGAATGTTGTAAAATAGGATATACTCTCGGCTTCCGCACTTTCGTCCTACAAGGGGGCGAAGATCATTTTTTCACTGATAATATCATGTGTGACATTATATCCACCATCAAAAGCACCTACAAAGACTGTGCTATTACCCTTGCTATGGGCGAACGCACATTAAGCTCTTACAAAATGTTCTATGATGCCGGTGCCGACCGCTATTTAATGCGTCATGAAACAGCCGATTCCCTACATTATTCTAGGTTGCATCCACCCTCCTATTCTTTAGATGCTCGCAAAAATTCTTTATACAGTCTAAAAGAAATGGGTTATCAAGTAGGAACAGGCTTCATGGTAGGTTCTCCCTATCAGTTGACGGAATATTTTGCTAGTGATTTAGAATTCATCAAAAAATTAGATCCCGCCATGGTAGATATTGGTCCCTTTATCCCCAACAAGGACACCCCTTTTAGGCACCAAGAAGCAGGATCTCTAGAAGAGACTTTACGTTTACTGGCTGTGTTGCGCCTTATGCTTCCTCGCGCTCTCATTACTTCAGCAGCAAATCTCGCAAATTTGCATCCTAATGGACTACAACATGGTATTTTATCAGGAGCTAACGAAATTATGTTCAATTTAAGCCCTGCACATATCCGAACCAAAAGCTTTTTACACGACAAAATAGCTGCTGCCCAAGAAGAAATGGAAGAAAATCTCCGTTTCCTCAACGCACAAATGAAAAGTGTAGGCTATGAATTATGCGTAGACCGTGGTGATTACGTAACTACCGCGATTTCCTCAAAACCATAAAAATAAGGAAGTGACCAAATTATAGGCGATTATAATCAGCCGAATTTGGTCACTTCTTTATTTTTCCAACAACTCTCTCACACGTTGACAATTAGCAGTATCTGTTAATACATATAAGTAATCTCCGGCAACAATTCTTGTATTACCTGAAGGTACAATATCTTCATCGCCACGCTTTACATCAACTAATAAGGTATGCTCCGGCCAAGGGACGTTTTTAATCATCTTACCCTCAATAAAGCTTCCGCTTTCCACTGATAGCTCAATAACATTACGTGTACATCCTTTTTCCATATTGCACATATCCGTCTTATCTTTTATTAAAGCTTTCTGCAACAAGGAATCATAAATAGGTTTACTGTGGCACAATTCAGCTACCACATAAGAAAACACAGCAACTATAGCTAAAGGCACTAAGTGCTTAAAAGAAGCAGTCATTTCCATAATAAGAATAATACCGGTAATAGGTGCCCTCACTGAAGCAGAAAAAAATCCTGCCATAGCAAAAATAATAACATGTGTACGATAATATGGTGCTACAAGTCCCAAATTCACAAGCACGGACCCCAGTATATTACCGGATAACGCTCCCACAACCAACATTGGCAAGAAAAATCCACCAGGGACTCCACAACCATAGCTAAGCATCGTAAAAGCAAATTTACAAACCAAAAAAACTAACAAAAGCTGTAAAGAAAAATGCATGGTAACCAAACTATCTACCAGCTTATTACCACCCCCTAAAACCTGTGGCAAATAAAAACCTAACGGTATCGCTAACATAAGTGGCAGAGCGATACGCATAAAATTATTCTTGAAAAATGGTAACTTATAAAAATCAGACGACTTTACTAAACAATAGTTAAAAAAAGCACCTAAAAGACCTAAGCACGCACCCAGTAAAGCTAAATACGGTAAATATTGTACGGGAAATCTAGATAGATCCGGGAATAAAAATATTGTATCATGACCAAAAAAAATACGAGAAATTATTGTTGAGGTGAGTGCTGCCGCCAACGAAGGTAAAAGCACTACAACTGAAAAGTTCTTATGTAATTCTTCTAAAGTGAATATAACACCAGCTAAAGGTGCATTAAAAGCTGCGGCAAGCCCTGCACCGGCACCGCTGCTAATTAGATAACGTTCCTCCATACGTGTACGTCCTAAAAACCGACTAAAGCCCTGCCCCGCCATAGCACCTAATTGAATGGCCGGTCCTTCTCGGCCTAGTGATAGACCAGCGCCAATACCTAGTATACCTCCCAAAAGCTTGGACCAGATAATGCGCCACCAAACTGTCTTATAAAGCCCCAGAATATTCCCCTTAACCTGAGGAATACCGCTGCCTGCCGATAAAGGTTCATAAGCTACTAACCTAGATAAAATAAAGGCCAATAAAAGAAATAACGCAACAACCCCAGATACATAAATAACACTAACAGTGCCTAAAAAGTCATAAAGCATTTCCCGCCAAACATCCGCATAATTAAGAACATAACGAAAAAAACCTACTATGCAGCCGGAAAAAAGCCCTACTAATATACCTTCCCCTACCAAGCGCAAACGAAAATTCTGCCAATGATTTAAATTATTATAAGTTTCTATTTTTTGTTTATCTATCATCTATTACCCCACCAATATTAATTGCTCCTTTTAGTATAATACTCTTAAGTAACCTACACAAGGAAAAAGCATTTGCGTAACAAATAATTTTGTTACGCAAATGCTACTACTCATATATATATTTATTTAAACAAACCGGTAAAATCGAAGGTAGCAAAATAATCAGAAGGGTTTTCAGCTCGTCTTATCATTTCTACGCTGCCATCCTCTTTCAAAAGCAATTCTGAACTATGTAATTTCCCATTGTAATTGTACCCCATAGCAAAACCATGGGCACCTGCATCATGAATGAAAAGCAAATCTCCCATGGCAATCTTAGGTAACATTCTATCAATGGCAAATTTATCATTATTCTCGCATAAACCGCCTGTTATATCATATTTGTGGTCGCAAGGCAAATCTTCCTTACCCATTACAGTGATATGATGATAAGATCCATACATAGCCGGGCGCATTAGGTTAGCTGCGCAGGCATCAACGCCAATATATTCCTTATAGGTATGCTTTTCATGAATAGCCTTGGTTACTAAAGCTCCGTAAGGTCCCGTCATAAAGCGACCCATTTCTGTATAAATAGCCACATTGCCCATTCCTGCCGGAACCAATACTTCTTCATAAACTTTGCGTACGCCTTCGCCTATGGCTAGGATATCATTACTCGTTTGCTCAGGCTTATAGGGAATCCCTACTCCGCCGGAAAGATTAATGAATTCAATAGAGGCTCCTGTTTCCTTTTTCAGCTCTACCGCTACTTGAAAAAGTTGCCTAGCCAGTTCAGGATAATACTCATTGGTAACAGTGTTACTTGCTAAAAATGCATGCATACCAAAATGCCTTACACCTTTTTTCATAAGTATTTTATAAGCCTCAGTCATTTGTGCACGAGTCATCCCATATTTTGCATCGCCGGGATTGTCCATAATATTATTGGCAATAGCAAACTTCCCGCCCGGATTAAACCTGCAGCTAATAGTTGTAGGAATATCAGCAACTTTTTCTAAAAAGTCAATATGCGTAATATCATCTAAATTTATAGTAACGTTTAATTTACGTGCTAATTGATAATCTTCAGCCGGGGTCACATTAGAAGAAAACATAATTTCACTTTCTTTAAACCCACAAGCATCTGACATCAACAATTCAGTATAAGATGAACAGTCAGCACCACAGCCTTCTTCCTTCAATATTTGTAATAATTTTGGCGTAGGCGTAGCTTTTACAGCAAAAAATTCTTTAAACCCCTTATTCCAGGCAAAAGCCTGCATAACTTTACGTGCGGTCTCACGAATGCCCTTTTCATCATAAAGATAAAATGGGGTAGTATATTGTGCAGCGATTTTTTCTAGTGCTTCGTTACTAATAAATGGTTTTTTCATGTTTTTTACTCCCCTCAACAATATAGATAAATAAAAATGTAGTATAAATATAACTTGCGAAGCGAAATTTGTCAAGATAACGCAAATGTTAAAAATTTCACTTTATAATGTTCTTAAGTAAAAAATACAGTATAGGCTGGTGTAATAAATAAATAATAAGAGTATGCCTCCCTAAAAATGCTAAATTCTTGTACCACCAAGCATCTTTGCTTGCAATATTTACAGTTTTAGAGCAAATTTTCCCATGATAATTTACCATTTGTCCGCCAAAAAAGCCTAACCAAAAAACAAAAATCCAGGGGAAAATAGGTACGTAATCAGCAGAATAATTACTAATTCCGGGAATACCCAAAATAAAAAGTCCAAGATTATCAGAAGGATTAAATGCCAGTGCCGCCAACTTGATACCATAAAAACCCCAATACCCGTTTTGCCAGCCTTCTGTAAATAAAAATCCAACAACACAAAAAAAGCTTATTACGGCAGTGTGCTTGTTCTTCCCTAACATGCTAGTAATAAGCATGGCACTACCTAAAAAGCTTAAAATACCAAAAACAATTAGCTCTTGCGGTACAAAAAAATAAGTACAAATTGTCAAAAAAAAGCCCCAAAAGCACAAAATCATTCCGCGTTTGCGAGGGTGCTTGGCATAATTAAATACCAGCCCGGAAATCAACACAAAGCTAAAAACAATAAATTGCTGCCAAATATACACACCAATAGTCGAAAACCAGGCTAGAGGCATAGATAAGATATAAACCCAATCATAAAAACCGTGGTAGGCTATCATATTCACTAGGGCAAATCCTCGATAAGCATCAATCATTGCTAAACGTTTCATGACTGCTCCTTAAATGTAGTCTAGTATATCAACCACATTGTTCAATATAATATCAGGCCTAATGTTAGTTTTTTCTATATCTTCTTCTGTAGCTTCCCCTGTCAAAACCAGCACAGATAGAATGTTGTTATTAAGTCCAAAGGCAATATCTGTAGAAAGCCTGTCCCCCACCATAGCTATCTCATCTTTTTCATAGTTGGCCTTTTCACGCACTAAATCAATAATATAATGATTAGGCTTGCCCATAATATTAGTCGGTTCCTTACCTGTCGCACTTTTTATTAAAGCTAACATAGCTCCGCAATCGGGAATAAATTCTCCGCCCTCAATAGGACAACGCACATCACCATGGGTCGCAAGAAAAGGCACTCCTTTATCAATAAGGCGACAAGAATGGGCCAAGGTTTTATATTCTAGAGACATGTCAAAGCCTACAACTACAAAATCCGGCAATGTTTCTTCATCCTCAACAATGGTAAACCCTGCGTTTCTTACCGTTTCTTTTAGTTCTTCGGTACCCAAAATATATAATTTTGCCCTCGGACGTATTTTTTGCAAATAATAATTCAAGGCGTCAGAGGATATAACTACATCTCTTGGTTCTGCCGCTATTCCCATTTTAATTAACTTTTTTGCATAGTGAATATGCCCCTTAGATGAATTGTTAGTGACAAAATAATAATCTTTGCCTGCCGCCCTTAAAAGCTTAAAAAAATCTGCTACTCCCGGCAAAAGCGTATTACCTAAATAAATAGTGCCATCCATGTCAAATAAAAAACATTTTATTGTTTTCAAGCGTTCTTTTTCCATTAAGTCCTCCGGTTATCCTAATAATAATCTATCATTATCCATTGCCATTCCTGCAGCCTTTTCAAACAACGCTAAAAGATCCGGTATTGCCAGCCTATCTTTTTCTATACCAGCCACATCAACCACTATGCGCCCTGCATTCATCATTATAAGTCTATTCCCAAACCTCAAAGCATCATGCATGTTGTGAGTAATCATAATTGTAGTTAGGTGGTGTCTAGCAATAATATTACGCGTAAGGCCAAGAACTTTTTCGGCTGTCTTAGGATCCAAGGCTGCCGTATGTTCATCTAAAAGCAATAATTGGGGTTGTTGCATCGTTGCCATAAGTAACGTTAAGGCCTGCCGCTGTCCTCCCGACAAAAGCCCTACCCGGCTTGTTAATCTATCTTCTAGTCCCAAATCCAATTCACGTAACATTCCTTTGAAATGTTCCCGTTCCTCTTCTTTAATCGCCCAAGAAAATCCCGGCACTTTACCACGGCGCGCCGCTATAGCTAAATTTTCCTCAATCATCATACCGGCTGCCGTTCCCAACATAGGATCTTGGAAAACACGTCCGATATATTTTGCTCTTTTATGTTCAGGCATGTTACTAATATCTTTGTCACCTATAACAATGTGTCCGGCATCAATAGAAAAAACACCCGCAATAGAATTTAGAAGTGTAGACTTACCGGCACCATTGCTGCCAATAACAGTAACAAAATCTCCAGGTGTCATATGTAGATTTATATTATCTAAGGCTTTCTTTTCATTAACGCTGCCCGGGAAAAAAATTTTAGATACATTTTCGATTCTTAACATCATTCTGCCGCCTTTCTCGCATTTATTCTACTTTTAAACAACGGCAGTGCCAAAGCCAAAGCTACCAATACAGCTGTAAACAATTTTAAATCGTTGGGTGGCATGCCCATTTGCAAAACTGCAGCAATAACAATGCGGTAAGTTACTGAACCTAGAACCACAGAAATTAAGCTGTTTTTAAAACTACGGGTGCCAAACAAAACTTCACCAATAATAACTGATGCTAACCCTATAACAATAGTCCCTACACCCATTCCTACATCGGCAAAACCATTACTCTGTGCAATAAAAGCCCCGGAAATAGCAACCAAGGCATTGCTTAAAAGCAATCCCAAAACAATTGTTAAATTAGTATTCACACCTTGAGCTCTGATCATTTGCGGATTAAATCCGGTAGCACGGATAGCAGCTCCTATCTCTGTTCCAAAAAACCAATAAATAAGCAAACCAAAAATAAGCGTACTTGCAGCTCCCACAACAAGCACTGACATTGTGCTGTTAAAACCGATATTTTTTGCAAAACTAAAGACGGTGTCAACTCTGAGAAGAGATAAATTTGCCTTTCCCATAACTCGTAAGTTAATTGAATATAATGCTATCATAGTCAAAATCCCTGCCAGCAAAGCCGGTATTTTTAGCTTGGTATGCAGTAGTCCCGTTACCACTCCTGCCAAAGACCCGGCAACACCCGCGACTAAAATAGCCGTAACCGGATTAAATCCTTTAACAAGCATTTCTGCCGCTACTGCTGCTCCTAAAGGAAATGTTCCCTCCACAGTCAAATCTGCAATATCTAATACTCTATAAGTTAAATAAACCCCTAGAGCCATCAAAGACCATAATAATCCTTGTGACACTGTTGGTAATAATAAATCTATCATTTAGACGCATCCTTTACTTGTTTTACAATTTCGGCAGGAATGGTAATATTTAATTTCTTAACCTGCTCTTCATTGACTATAATTTTAAACCCTTTTTGTGCTTGAATAGCCATATCAGCCGGTTTGGACTTCCCATTCAAAATATCAGCAGCCATAACACCGGTTTGAAAACCAAGTTTATAATAATCAATGCCCAAAGTCGCAACTCCTCCAGCCTTAGTCATGCCCCCTTCGCCGCAAAATACCGGTATTCCTGCTTGGTTAGTAACATTAGCAAGAGTCGGCATAGCTGATGCCAAAACATTATCAGTGGGAACATAAATAGCATCACATTTGCCCACTAAACTTTGTGCAGCCTGTTGAATGTCATTAACATTGGAAACCGTGGCTTCCAGAGTTTTTAGGCCTTTAGCTTGCGCATATTTTTTAGCAATAGCTACTTGTAACTGAGAATTAACCTCGCTAGACGTATAAATAAAGCCTAAGATATGCGTATTAGGCACAATTTTCAATAATAAATCAATTTGTTCTTTTACCGGATTCATGTCCGTAGTACCAGTAACGTTTGTCCCCGGTTGTGCGTCAGACTTAACCAACCTTGCTTCCTTATAATCCGTAATTGCAGTACCTACAATAGGAATGGAATTAGTAGCATTGGCCATTGTTTGCGCTGCCGGCGTAGCTATAGCACAAATTAAATCTACCTTATTGCTCACAAAACGCTGCGCAATGGTCTGTAGATTAGATTGATCTGCCTGCGCATTTTGGCGATCAAATGTAATATTTTGGCTTTCCTTATATCCCTTGGATGCCAACCCGTCTACAAAACCCTTATTTGCCGCATCCAAAGCCGGATGTTCCACCAGCTGCACTATTCCTACATTTAAAACTTTCTTCGCAGACGGATTTTCTGCTTTTTTATCTGTGCCACAGCCTGACACTCCTCCTAAAACCAAAACGCAAACCAAAAATGTACATATTTTCCCCAAATTCATTAATTTATCCTCCTAACCAAAATATCAAATTTTCATAATGCTAATAATATTGCTTAGTTCCATAAATTACCCATACATTACCTCATTTACGATCTATTCTATTTAATTATATCTGCTCCCTTAAGAATATCGGCGGGAATAACAATTCCTAATTTTTTAGCTACGCTTACGTTTACAGTAGTTTTCATCTCTTTAAGCGATTCAATAGGCATAGTAGACGGGTTGCTCTCTCCCTTAAGAATTCTTGCAGCCATTGCCCCTGTTTGCAAGCCCAATTTATAATAATCAATACCCACTGTAGCTAAAGCACCGTGTTTTACTAATTCTGCCTCACCACAAATAACGGCTATTTTCGCTTCATTAACGATAGTAGCCAAAACAGGCATCGCTGATGCCACTACATTATCAGTCGGGACATAAATAACATCAACTTTATCCGCTACCAAACTTCTGCCTGCCTGCTGTATATCATTAACAGTAGTAACTGTAGCTTCTTGCACAACAATTCCCTTAGCCATTGCCAGCCGCTTTAAAATTTTTACCTGCAACTGAGAATTAACTTCACTAGAACTGTAAATAACTCCTATGGTTTTAGTATGGGGCACAATTTTTACCAATAATGCCAATTGCTTAGCAATCGGATTCATATCCGTCGTACCTGTCACATTAGTTCCCGGCATGTTATTATTTTTCACTAATTTTGCTTCTTGATAATCAGTAATCGCAGTCCCTACTATAGGAATAGTTTGAGTAGCGTTAGCCGCGCTCTGAGCTGCCGGCGTAGCTATAGCACAAATTAAATCTACCTTATTATTTACAAAACGCTGTACAATATTCAGCAAATTCGATTGATCTGCTTGAGCATTTTGTTGGTCATATTCTACATTAACTCCAGCTTTAAATCCATTCTCTTCCATGCCTTTAATAAATCCCTTATTGGCAGCATCTAGCGCAGCATGTTCAACCAATTGCACGACACCAACCTTAAATTTCTTTGTGTCGCTATTTTTTTTAGTATCTTGGCCATTACACCCCAATAATAACCCTGTAGCCAAAATTAAAGCCATTACTACCATAATCCTTTTTTTCACTGTACTTTCCCATCCTTCCATTCTACATTTTAATCGACAAACTACGATTATATGTTTATATTCTACACTAAAGCATTTTATCTTGCAAAAAAAAAGCCCCAATGCCGCAGCTGAAGTGAAAAATATGGTAAAATTGCCCCGAACATAATTAACAGAGGTTTTCATTCTTACCTGCCTAATCAAAGAAGAACTACACAATACATACTATATTATTATAACGATAATAGAAGCAAGGCTAAGCTAAAAGGAATGTCCCCGGTTTAATACCGTGAACATTCCCAGTTAGTGGCTTAGATTATATGTCCAACATTTTGGGTGCAGAACAAGCAGAGACTTTTTCTTATGGATTAACTATTTTATCATATTGTTGTTTCTTAATTAATAAAACTTTATAATTTTCCTCTGCCTTACTATACAAACCTTGCTTCAACGCCTCAGAAATAGACGTAATTACCTCCAGCAAAGGTGCTAAGCTCAAATTAGCAGTTACGCCCTTCAATGCATGGGCACAATTGAAAGCCTCACCATATTTTTCAGCCTGCAATAGCTGGCCCAAATCGCTAAAGTTCTTATCCTTGTTAAATATTTCTAGACATTCCAAGTAAAGTTCTCTATCGCCATCGAACCGTTCTAAAGCCGTATCAACATTACAGCCCCACTGTGCAAGATCATTAATAAAATCATTCATTACATAACCCCCAAAGTATAAAAGCCTAAAATTTTAGCTCCTACTTAAATTTACCTAAAAAGCCAATACCTGTTCAGCAATTTGCTCTGTAAGAATAATATGAGTCAACAACCCAGTCTTAAGTGCGCCATATACAGCTTGTGGTGTTGCCTTCTCTACAAAACATATTACTTTTTTACTATTACGTAATTTATCTAATGAAATATGAATAGCACAATCATTTTTACCATAAATAATATTTCCTTTAACATCATAGAAATACGATAATAAATTTCCCACTGCCCTCTTCTCCTTTAAAACATCACCGAACCTTTCGCTGGTACATTCATCAGGAACTGTCGGATAGTCATAAACAGCAACCATAGCTGCGTCTATTTTTTCCCATAACACGTTCAGGTCTTCAAAACTAGAACTACTAATGTATAATTTACGTTCTTCGACATTATCCGGAAAAGCCGGAGCGTATAGTAATCTTGCTTTACGCCCTGTATAATTGGCCAGCATAGTAACTATTTCATTAGTATGATAACCCTTGTTGGGTATATTTGCTTCCCCGATAAGCGGGAATATAGTACCATTTACGCTGGGCACTGTTTGTCTGCTCAGTGTCCACATAAGTTCGTTAATAGCTGTACCCCACCCTACTCCCAAATTTTTCTGATTAGAAGTTTCTCCTACTAAATAATGCCCCGCTTGCTCATACAAATTATGCCGCTGTACAGCGGCCGTTTTAGCATTAGGCACTACAAGTCCTCCAACTAAACCAAATTTTTCTACCAATGCCTGTAATAATTTTCTATTACCGGAAACAACATTGCGCACTTCAATATGCACAATTCCACATTCCCTTGCTTCAGAAAGCATCTTACTTACCAATGGCCTAGAAACTCCTACACGTTCAGCAACTTCTGCCTGCGTTAAATTTTCTTCATAATATAATTTAGCCACGGTAAATATTCTCGCCAAATCTGCTTGGTTAGTCATATACATCCTTCCTTCCACCATTTTATATTTTAAATATATTATTAAATTACTTATTAACTTTATATTAACAATTGTATTAACAATTGTCAATATAAATCACACAATTATTTTTAAACTCAATAGTTATAAAAATTTTTCCACAAACTATATTTATAGGTAAAATATAAAAACAGAGCTCCTAAGGAAAGGTGGGTTCCACCAAATCCTTAGGAGCTCTACAAAAACTCCTTAACCAATGAAAAACTTTATTCTAATTTTATTTGCTTGCTTCACTATCGTTAGCAAACACCATCACTTTATCGAATTGTAAATAAACTTCTGTACCATCAGGATATTGCGCTATATCGGCACCCTTGACAATAACACGAAGCATATGACTCCCTACCTGGACACGAAAATCTACAGAATCTCCCATATAAAAACGGTGGGTAACAATACCTTTAACTATACCATCACTAGTATTCATACCAATATTTTCCGGACGTACGGCAATAGTAACAGCACCTTCTAAGCCCTCAGGATTTGGATGCGGGAAGGAACCCTCTACATCATCAATCGTAACCGTAGTCGCTTGTGCCTTGCCAGGCAAAAAGTTAACTAGGCCAATAAAGTCTGCAACCATTTTATTAGCCGGTTGAGTATAAATTTCATGAGGTGCCCCAATTTGTTGTATTATACCGCGATTCATTACGACAACTCTATCACTCATAGCCATGGCCTCGCCTTGATCATGAGTAACATAAATAACTGTAATGCCTAATTTTTTTTGCAAAGCCAAAATTTCAAAGCGCATACTTTCACGCAATTTAGCATCCAAATTAGATAAAGGTTCATCTAAAAGCAGAAGACTAGGTTCAGCCACTAATGCTCTTGCCAATGCTACACGTTGTTGCTGTCCACCGGATAATTGGTGAGGATAACGCTCAGCATATTCACCCAAATGTACCATTTCCAAAACTTCTAATACCCGTTTTCTGCGTTCTTCTTTTGGTACCTTTTTAATCTTTAAAGGATATCCTACATTTTCCAACACAGTCATATGCGGCCACACAGCATAGGATTGAAACACCATACCTATATCGCGTTTTTCCGGTGGTACAAAATGCTTGTTATGTGATGAAGATACACATTTCTCACCAATATATATTTCTCCCTCTGTAGCTGTCTCAAATCCGGCAACCATACGCAAAGTTGTTGTCTTGCCACAACCTGAAGGTCCTAACATGGTAAAAAATTCGCCATCGGCAACAGTAACATTAAAATCGCCAACTGCCGTTACTTTACCGAATCTTTTAAATACATGTTCAATTCTTACTTGTGCCATTTTTACACTCCTTATTAAATTCCGACATTACCTTTACTTACTTTATTAAGAATCAAATTACCAACAAGAACTATTCCCAAAATAATAACCGACAATACTGATGCGTTTTGAGTGTCAGCATAAGTCTGTAATTCATAGAGCAAAACCCCAATAGTTTTAGTTTCACCACTATATAGCAACAAGGACATAGTCAATTCGTAAAAAGAAGGCATGAAAATTAAAAACCAAGCCGCAACAACTGAAGGCGCGATTAAAGGAAGTATAATGTCCTTGCAGGTTCTAAGCCAGCTAGCTCCCGAGCTAAGTGCCGCTTCTTCTAAAGATATATGCACTTGACTAAGAGAAGCCGCTATAGTACGCACTGCCATGGTCATGTATTTAACCAAATAAGCCACAATTAAAATCCACATAGTGGAATAAAGATTAAGTCCGAATGTTCCTGAAAAAGTTATTACCAAAGCTAAGGCAATAACGATACTAGGTGTAGATCCACCAATAATTGTAAGCAAGTCGGGTAAAGAACGGCCCTTCACCCTAGTCTTGACCGATAGATACGCTATAAATATAGCAAGAATCGTACCAATTGTTGCTGCAATAACCGCGTAGATAACTGAATTCCAAATGCTTTCCATATATTGAGAACTTGTGAGCACCGGCATCCAACTATCAAAGCCTATGTTACTCCAAGCAATAGACTTGGACATGCTTTTAAGTAAGGAAGTCAATAAAATCGAAAACAACGGTATAATAACAGCAATACTGGCATATGCCCCCACACCCAAAAATGCAGGCCATTTCCACTTACCCAAATCAACCATATTAGGGCGTGTGCTTTTGCCGCTAATAGTCGTATAGTCCTTGCGTCCCAACATCCAAGTCATAAAAAATAAGAGGGAATTGGCTAAAACCATAAGAGACGCAGCCAAAGCCGTGGCATTTCTAATACCGTTATCATCACCCATATATAAATAAGTTACAATACGAGTGGTCATTACTTCTATATTACCAGGCATACCGACAATGGCAGGAATACCAAAACAAGACCCAGCAGCTATAAATACCAATAATCCACCTGCCAAAATGCTCGGTGCCATAAGTGGCAAAGTTACATCCCACAATGTTCTTAGAGGTGAAGCTCCTGAAATACGAGCAGCTTCCTCTAAAGTGGGGTCCATTTTTTCCATTGCACGAGAAATAGTAATAAAAGCAAAAGGTGAATAAAACAAAGTTAAAACCCAAGCCAATCCACCAAAAGTATAAATATCAAAAGGTGAAGTTTGCAAATGCAACAACCATTTTAAAATTAAATTCATATAACCAACACTGGGATTCAACAGTTGCACCCAAGCAATGGCTCCTACATAAGGAGGTATCATATAACTTGCCACTAACAAAGTACGATAAATTTTCTTTCCCGGCAAATTGGTTCGTCCTACGAGCCAAGCCAAAGGAAAAGTAATGAGAACACTGGCAAGCATAACCATCAAGGACAATTCTATGGTATTAGTTAAAGCCTTCCAGTTAACTAAAGCACTATAAACTTCCCTATAATTGTGTAACTGAAACCCACCATCCATATACACACTGTCCACCAAAAGAACACCCATAGGGAAAACAACAAAATATATTAACAAAATAACAGAAACTGCAATTACTAAAAATTTACTATTAATCTTGGAGGATAAGCCCACTTTTGCCCCTTTCCCTGACAACAATAGTTGTCAGACCAACACCTATTTATAATTCGAAAACAGGGGCCACGTTACGTGACCCCTGTACAACCTACTTGAGGCAAAATCATTCCATGACTCTTACTCGAAAAGCTTCTTTAATCTGCGCATTCTCATCAGCGAGCTTTTGCCAATTAACCTTAACGGCATTGCCAAGTAAAGTCTGTAAAGCAGGAGCACCATGAGGCGGCGCTACATCTGCGCGTACTGAATGCATCCAGCCTTTAACAACTGCTTGCTGTCCTTCTTTAGATAGCCACCAATCTACAGCTACCCTAGCTCCATCAGGATTTGTTGTTGTGCTCATAATAGCAATCGGACTAGGAATAATAATGCAACCATCAGTGGGATAAATAACTTTTAAGTTTTCCTTTTTAGTCTCACGCAATTTTAAGATATTTTCTTCCAAAATCATGGCAGCAGCATATTCGCCTGTCAACAGTTTATTTTGGATAGCTGAATTACCTTGCTCAACGCGGATGTCATTAGCCTTTAGTTGGTCGAAATATCCCCAGCCGTATTTATCAGCCAAAGCTCCAACTGCTACAAAAGCTGTCCCGGACAACAAAGGATTAGGCATAGCAATTCTGCCTTTCCACTTAGGATCTGTTAAATCTTTCCAAGATTTAGGAGCATCCTCTGCCTTTAACCTATCAGCATTATAGGCAATGATCATGTTGCTTATGCGCACCGAGGTCCAAGCGCCATCTTTATCTTTGGCTGTAATAACGCTCTTTAAATTTGGAGAAACATAATTTAAAAACCTTTTCTCTTTTTGTAACTTTAGATAATAGGAAGGATCTGCTACCATCAATAAATCTGCCCCAACCCTATTTGCCTTAATTTCCCCAGTGATTTTGGTAACAACTTTTTCCGTACCACCTTGAAACCAGTTAACTTGCATATTGGGAAAAGCCTTTTTTAGATTTGGCTTACAAATATTATCAATGATATCCGGATAAATAGAACTATAAATCATTATTTTACCGGAAGCTCTGTCTTCTCCGCTAGCAGTAGTGTCGGTGACTTTTTTATTGCCTCCGCAGCCAGCAACCAGCGCCATAGCCAATAATGTTACGGCAACTGCCAACCATTTAGTTGTCCTCACACTATTTCCTCCTTTTATTAATCCATTACCCTTGCGCGAAATTCCTCTTTAATTTTGGCATCTTCGTTAGCCAATTTTTCCCAGTTAACTTTAATAGCCTTGCCTATAAATGTTTGCAAAGCAGGAGCGCCTGTTGGTGGCTCTACGTCTGCGCGTACAGAATGCATCCAGCCTTTAACAACTGCTTGCTGCCCTTCTTTAGATAACCACCAGTCCACAACTGCTTTAGCCCCTTCAGGGTTCTTAGTAGTACTCATAATAGCAATCGGGCTGGGGATAGAAATAACACCATCACTAGGGTAAATAACTTTCAACGGTTCATGCTTTGTTGCAGCCAACTTCAAGATGTTTTCCTCTAAAATCATTGCTGCAGAATATTCTCCTGTTAGTAACTTATTTTGAATAGCGGAATTTCCCTGTTCAACACGAATATCATTAGCTTTTAACTGATCAAAATATTCCCAGCCATATTTATCAGCCAATGCACCAACTGCTACAAAAGCCGTCCCGGAAAGCAAGGGGTTCGGCATAGCAATTTTGCCTTTCCACTTAGGATCTGTTAAATCTTTCCAAGATTTAGGAGCATCTTCCGGTTTTATTTTATCGCTATTGTAAGCAATAATCATATTAGAAATACGTACTGCTGCCCAAGCTCCATCCTTATCCTTGCTGGAAATAATGTCTTTATCATTAGGAGAAACATAATTTAGTAAATGTTTCTCGTCCTTTAATTTCAAATAATAGGAAGGATCTGCAACCATCAAAACATCCGCGCCCACTCTATCAGCTTTAATTTCACCGGCAATTTTAGTTTTGATTTTTTCTGTGCCGCCTTGGAACCACTTAACATTTAGTCCTTTTATTGCCTTAGCAATATTAGGTTTGCAAATTGAATCAATAATATCAGGATAAATAGAAGTATAAACCATCACTTCGCCTGAAACTTTACTGCCGCCGGCCTTTGTATCAGCGGCTTTTTTGTCATTGCTGCCACACCCTACTACTAACCCCATAGCTACCAATGTTGCGGCAACTGCCATCCATTTTGCCTTTTTCACAAACATCCACTCCTTTGTGTTGTTTTACACTTATAAAGTTCGCTTACCTAAGTTAAAATCCTGCTTACATAGTTTACAATTTTTTCAGAATATAATCAATATTGTGAAAATGGTAACCCTATGGGACTTTTTTTGCCCACCAGTTCTTTGTTAGCATAAATACTTGCTTTACGGGCAAATTATTTTTTTGCGATAAAATTTATTTCCCAGCAGGGAATATAAGGATGTTTACGCAAATAAAGCTTATAAGGTGCAATGCCCCATAATAGTTGCGGCAATTTCCACAAATCATCATCTCTGTGATAGGCTGCCACAAAAAGCTTAGGCATATACATTGCCAAATGCTCACGTCCACCTATAATAGTCTCCGCCTCCGCTCCTTCAACGTCCATTTTTATGTAACTAACAGGTTCTGTGCCTAAAATATGGTCTAGAGCATCCACCTCTATGCTAGTCTTTCCCTCTTTAGACAAGCCGGACATTCTTCCTCCTCTTTGGAAAAATTTTTGTATGCCGGGTTCATGCCAAATACCCTTGTTTAGCAAAGTTACTCTTGGCAACTGCTCTTGCGCTACGAACCGCTCTAACTTAACAAAATTTTTCTTGTCAGGTTCCAGTGCAAATATTTTACGGTAAGTATCTCCTGTCAACTTTAAAAATTCTCTGATAGTATCACCATCATAAGCACCCAAGTCCACATAAACTTCCTCTTCACCAAAATCCAACAGCTCTATTAAATCGTCCTGTCTTTGGCTGGTGCTATGTCGCAAATATTCTAATTTACCACTTATTTTATAATTTAAAATATCGGCGAACACTTCTCTAGAACGTTCATCTGCCAGATTGTCATATACCAATTGCAGCTGCTTGGCATGAACTTGAAGCCAAGAAAAACTAACAATATCGTCTCCGTCAAAAATTGCCACATGCGGCGCATAGGTTTCATGTTTAATTGCTAATTCATAAAAGTTTTTTAACAAAAGTGGTGACTCACTAGCAAAGGCTATAACCACAACAAAATCCTCAAATTGTTCGACAATATCAGAATATTTTCGCACCGGATAACTACGAAAAGTTTGCCCACGCACGAAAGCATCACTAGCAAAAACTCCTGCTACTTCAATGCCCTCAGCAAGACATCTATCCAAAATTCTATCCGCACCGTTGCCCATACCATATAATATTATGGGTTTATCTGCCGCTTGTAAATTTTCCCAAACAGTTTTAGTCTCCACCACAAAATCTAACATAAAATACGCTCCTTTAATTGCTGGTAGTATATCATAAACGCGAGTTTAAAAGAGTGCTTTTATTCCTGCTTTTTAAATAAGTTATGCATCCCTGCTACTTCTCCTCCTTAATTACAACTAATATTAATTTTAGTGTTCGAACAACATAACAATCTCCTTAGATAGTTGTCATTTCCGACGGCAAGCTAAATGCTTTTATTACATCACCATTAAAAATATAGGTTGCTCCTACTCCCCAAATATCAATAT
>JAQVYX010000019.1 GCA_029004715.1 Acidaminococcaceae bacterium
AAAGCATTCAGTGCGCCTAAATAGGAAGGGCTTTCACATAAAACCACGTCGCCTGGATTCAAAAATAGTTTACCGGCAAAATCTAAACATTGCTGAGAACCGGTAGTGATTAAAATCTCATCAGCGGTAACAATAGTGCTATATTTAGCCTTCATGCGGTCGGCAATTTTTTGACGCAAAGTCGGACGGCCCTCTGTTGTTGCGTATTGTAGCAGCTGTCTTCCTTCTTTTAAGACTAGATCATGTGATACTTTGGCAATTTCCTCAATAGGGAAAAGCTCGGGAGCAGGTAGGCCACCTGCAAAGGAAATAATATCCGGTTGTTGAGTTAATTTCAACAATTCACGGATTTCTGATGCTTGCATTCGTTCCATACGGTCGGCAAATTTATAAGCCATTTCAATCCCTCCAAGTGTTTCGTTAAGGTATATAACCCTGTTTATATAAGAGAAATTGTAACACTTCAGCAGCTAATCGTCAATAAAAAAGTAAATGTGTATAAAAAAAATATGAAATTATGAGCACAAGTTAGTGAAAATAGCGTGTGGAATAGTTTTGGCCACTGCCAGATTAATTTTTGTTGTTGTAGGGATAAAGCACTGTAAAATCACATATATCTAGTCGCGATATGTGTTATAATGTCTAAGAGAATTATAAAAATTAAAGGATGGTACATGTATGTCAGACAAATTTTTAATTATTGATGGTAGCAGCCTTATTCATAGAGCTTTTTTTGCGTTGCCTCCTCTTATGACTAAAAAAGGTGTCAATACCGGCGCTGTTTATGGTTTTTGTAATATGCTGCTCAGGTTATTGACAGACTTATCACCTAAATATGTAGCGATTGCTTTTGATAAATCACGAAAAACTTTTCGCAGTGAAAAATATGCAGAGTATAAAGCACAACGTAAGCCTACACCATGTGAACTGTCAGAGCAATTTCCCATAGCCATGAAATTATTCAAGGAAATGGGAATTAGAACCATGGATTTAGAAGATTATGAAGCAGACGATATTATAGGCACCCTCTCTACGGCAGCACCTAAAGACCTAGAGGTTATTATTGTCACAGGGGATAAGGATGAATTTCAGCTTATTGATGATAATGTAAAAATTTATTATACAAAACGAGGTATCAGTGATATACAGGTTTATGATGCTGAGGAATTTGCTAAAAATTATGAAGGTTTAAATCCTTTGCAAATAATTGATCTCAAGGGACTTATGGGAGATGTAAGTGATAATATTCCAGGAGTACCCGGAGTAGGACCTAAAACAGCTCTAAAATTAATTATTGAATATTCTTCGGTAGAAAAAGTATTAGAAAATATTGAGAATGTGAAGGGCAAAAGTCTTAAAGAAAAGCTTACAAATAATAAAGCGCAGGCGCTGCTTTCTAAAGAACTCGCTACTATTTGTCGTTGTGCGCCTGTATCCACGGATTTGTCCGAGTATACATTGCAGGGTTTGTCCAGTGATGTTAAAGTCATTATGCAAGAACTGGAGTTTAGAAATTTATGGGAACGGTTTGCAGCTATTTTGGGAGCAGATGAGGATTCTTCCGTTATGGATTTATTCGGAAGCCAAACATATTCTCAGGTGGAACATTATCCTCGCGTGGAAGTATACACACAATTTCAGGCAGAAGGCGTAGTTGAAAAAATTAAGGCGGCTAAAGTTGTTACTCCGCTTACATATGCTACGGTAGGAGAGATACCTAATATAGGTCTGAGTAATTTAGAGCTTTTAGTAGGCAAAACAGTATATGTATTTGAGAAGGACAGTGCTGCTTGGCCGGCTATTTATGATTGGTTGGCTGATGCATCTGCGACTAAAGCTGTTTGTGATGGTAAGGAGCTATGCAAAGCGTGTTTGTCTAATGGGAAAGAGTTGGCAGGTGTGACCGAGGATATATCTCTAGCAGGTTATTTGTATGAGGCTGGGGAAAATTCTTTTACCCTCAAGGCACTTTGCGATCGTTATCTTTTACCTAATGACGGAGGTACTGTACAAGATTTGGGAGCCTTAGTTCCTATTGTTCAGAACCTTTTACAAGAGCGCGAATTAGTTAAGCTTTATAAAACCATTGAATTGCCTTTGGTAGCCGTACTGGCCCAAATGGAATTTGTAGGTATTGCTGTTGACGAAAAAATGTTGGCGGCTATTACCAAAGAAATCAAAGAAAAGGTTGACGGTTTAGAACTTTTAGCCCAGGAACAGGCGGGAGAAGAATTTAATGTAAAATCTCCAAAACAATTGGGCGCATTGCTTTTTGAAAAATTAAAGCTTCCCATTATAAAGAAGACAAAAACAGGTTACTCTACTGATGTTACGGTTTTAGATCAACTTGAAGGTAAACATCCTATAATAAGTACAATTTTGGAGCATCGTAAATTATCAAAATTGCTTTCTACATATTTAGAAGGTATGGAGCCATTAATAAATAGCACAACACGTCGTATTCATACGCATTTTCAGCAAGCAGTGACTATTACAGGACGTTTGTCTAGTACGGAACCAAATTTGCAAAATATCCCCACCAGAACAGATATCGGTAAGCGTATGCGTGAAATGTTTGTGCCGGGGGTTGGCTATGATTTATTAATGTCTTGTGATTATTCACAAGTGGAGCTGAGAATACTGGCTCATATTTCTCAAGATAATCTTTTGATGGATTCTTTTGCTAAAGGGCAAGATGTCCATGCTAGAACGGCCGCTGAGGTTTTTGGTGTTGCTATTGACGAAGTTACAGGTTTTATGCGTAACAAGGCAAAAGCAGTTAACTTCGGAATTGTCTATGGTATTAGTGACTATGGACTTAGTAAGCAGTTAGGCGTTAGCCGTGATGAAGCAGGACATTATATTAAAAACTATTTTTCAAGATATCTTGGAGTTAAGACTTATATGGACAGTGAAATTGCCAAAGCTAGGGATAATGGTTATGTAGAAACCCTTTATGGCCGCCGTCGTTATTTGCCGGATATCAACCATAGCAATTTCAATTTGCGCAGCTTTGCCGAGCGGACGGCTATTAATACGCCCATCCAAGGTACAGCCGCAGATATTATTAAAATTGCCATGCTTAAAGTGGCTGAAGTTTTAAAGAAGGAGCAATTGCAAAGTCGAGTTTTATTGCAAGTGCATGATGAATTGTTGCTAGAAGTAACTAACGAAGAGAAAGAAAAAGTGGCAGAACTAGTGAAAAATGCCATGGAAACAGCAGTAAAGCTTAGTGTACCCTTGGTAGCCGACGTGGCTACCGGTAAAACTTGGGCACAGACGAAATAGGGGGAAATGATGCCGGAGCTACCAGAGGTTGAACAGGTAAAAAAAACATTGTACCCACATGTAGTGGGGAAAAAAATAAATACTGTAGAAATAAGATTGCCAAGACTAATTAAATATCCTACCGCAGAAATATTTGCTGAAAAATTAACTGGCAGAACTATTACAAGCATTGAACGCAAGGGTAAATATTTGCGCTTAAATTTAGATGAGAACTTGTATTTATTGGTGCATTTACGTATGACTGGGGCTCTTTTGGTTATAAAAAAAATGGCGGCAGAACCTCTTTATGCAAAAATAAAGTTTGTATTAACAGGTGATGAAGACTTGTGGTTCACAGATATTAGGACCTTTGGCACGCTTTACCTTATAGATCATAATGATAAAAACATCGAAGGATACGATACTTTAGGGCCTGAGCCCTTGAGCAAGGAGTTGACTGTTGATTATCTAGCACCTATATGCTCTAAAAAAAGTGCAGCCATCAAAGGGGTTATCTTAGACCAAAAAGTAATTGCCGGGTTAGGAAATATTTATGCTGATGAGGCTCTTTTTGCCGCGGGAATTTTACCGCAAAGGCCTGCTAATTCGTTAAATAAGGAAGAAATAGCTAGACTAATTGAAGCGGTTAATGCAGTTATTGCGCAAGGAATAAAAAATCATGGGACAACTTTTCGCAATTATCAAGATGCTGATGGCAATCAGGGAGATAATGTCAAACATCTTTTTGTTTATGGTCGCAAAGGGGAAAAATGCAAGGTGTGTGGGGAGACCTTATGTGGGCTAAAAGTTGCCGGGCGAGGCAGTACTTATTGTTCTAAATGTCAACGTTAAGAGGTTACTTATGAAAATAATAGGAGTTACAGGGGGAATTGCTTCAGGTAAAAGCACTGTAACAGCTTATCTGCGCAAACAAAATATACCTGTTTTTGATGCTGATGCTAGTGCTCACGAAGCTGTTCTACCAGGTTCTGCCTGCTTATTACAGTTAAAAGCTGCTTTTGGTGGGCAAATTTTAACGGAGGCTGGAGAGCTTGATAGAAAAGCTATGGCTGCGCTTGCCTTTAATGATAGGAAAATTTTAAATAAACTTGAAAGCATAGTTCATAGCTATGTATGGCGGCAGGCAGAAGAATTTATTACAAAGCACAAAAAGGCACCACTTGTTGTATTAGATGTGCCTCTTTTGATAGAATCTGCTTGGCATAAAAAGGTAGACTATGTTTGGTTGGTCGCTATTTCCGAAGAGAAACAAATAAAGCGGGCTTTGGCAAGAGACGCTATTACAGAAGAAGAAATTAGGGCTCGCATTAAGATGCAGATGCCTTTGGCTGAAAAAAGAAAATATGCAACAATAATATTCGACAATACAGGCAGCGTTGAACAGTTAGAACAACAGGTGGCGGCTGCTTTACGAACCATTTAAGATTAGCGAGGGGATCATATTGAAAAAAAAGCAAAGCCGGGATTGGCTTTACTTAGCAGTATTTTTAATATTTTGTATTGTCATAGGTTACCCAACTTGGACATCAGACTATGCGCAAAGAAAATTTGTTTATACATGGCAATATAATAGAGAAATACATAGTTATAGTGCTAAATATCGAGTCGATCCTTTTTTAGTAGTGGCAATAGTGAAAAATGAAAGCGGTTTTAAACCAGAAGCTAAATCCAAGCCGGGAGCGCTTGGCCTTATGCAAATTATGCCGGAAACAGGGTCCTGGATTGCTAAAACGACTGATTTCCCCAACTTTAAAGATAAATTACTCTTATTACCGGAGCTGAACATTAAATTTGGTTGTTGGTATTTAGGCGAATTAGAACATGAATTTAAAGGCAATGAGATACTAACCTTAGCAGCATATAATGCTGGAAGGGGTACGGTAAAAGAGTGGATGGAAGATAATGGTTGGGATTTTTATTTTGATGACCCGGCTCAAATACCATTTGTTGATACGAGAAAATATGTACAAAAAGTATTATGGGATCGCAGTCGGTATGAGGAGCTTTATAAAAATATTAAGCCTGTATCTTGACGGTAGTAGGACCGTATGCTATCATGATATAGTTCTAGTTTGATTTTGCGGTCATGGCGGAATGGCAGACGCGCTAGCTTCAGGTGCTAGTGGGGGTAACCCCGTGGAGGTTCAAGTCCTCTTGGCCGCACCAATTTAATATTAGTACAGTATGCGGTTGTGGCGGAAAGGCAGACGCGCCAGCTTGAGGGGCTGGTGAGAGCAATCTCATGCGGGTTCAAGTCCCGCCAACCGCACCATGTGAGTTTTCTAATCCTACAAAAAAATGTAGGATTTTTTTTGTTTTCCCCAGAGGGTTTTTAACAAAATATTAACATTGTTTATTTTTTATATGCTATAATTAAGCGATTGAATATAACGAATGAGTTATACATATGTCAGCTATTTGTGCAGCTATTAGGCATAAATAGCTGACATATGTATACTTTGTTTGGTTCAAGTTTTTGGCAGTATTTGAGTAGCGAAAAAATATAAAATTATAGCTAGTGCCATACAAATCGATAATGGGGAGTTATTATGGGGCAAATAAGCACTAACGTAAATAAAAGCATAAAGGATAAAAATAATACAACACAGCTAGCACTGACGAAAAATAGAAAAAAATATTCATCAGGGGGAAGAGTGGTGAGTACATTTAAAAAAGTATTAGTAGTAGATGATAATATTATAAATAGACGGTTACTTGAAAAAATATTGCAAGATCAATATACAGTGATACAGGCCAATAATGGACAAGAAGCATTAGATGTTTTACTTGCTGAAGAACATGAAATTTCAGTGGTTCTCTTAGACATTGTAATGCCGGTTATGGACGGGTATGAGTTTTTAGCTAAAAGGCAAGAAGATTCCAAAATATCTAATATACCTGTAGTAGTTACTACGCAAAAAGAAGGCGAAGCAAGTGAAATAAAGGCACTAAAATTGGGTGCCAATGATTTTTTGCCCAAACCTTATAATGGCGAAATTATTAAACACCGTTTAGCTAATATCATTACCTTACGCGAAAGTGCGGCCTTTTTAAGAACGATAGAGCACGATGAGTTGACAGGAGTTTATAGCAAGAATTTCTTTTATAAAAAAGTTAGTGAAGTATTACGTGAACATCCTCATAAGGAATACGATATTATTGTTTCGGATATAGTTAACTTTAAACTTATTAATGACACTTACGGCACGAAAATAGGAGATAATTTATTATGTAAAATGGCGAATATTATGAGTGGCTTGATGTCCAAGACAGCGTTATGCGGTCGGATAGGTGCTGATTTTTTTGCGGTGTTAAGAGAACATAGCGATGAATATAATGAACATATTTTTGCTAAAGCAGACACAGAATTAAATTCTTATCCTGTAGAGATGAACTTAACTGTACGGTTTGGTGTTTATACTTTAGTTGATCGCAAAATAGAAATGGGAACGATATGTGATAGGGCAGTTTTGGCTGTGGAATCTATAAAGGAAGCTTATGGTAGCTATTTTGCCTATTATGATGATGCCATTAGACAAAAACTTTTAAAAGAACAAAGAATTAATGATAGTATGGAAATGGCCTTGAAGAACAAGGAGTTCGTGGTATATTTTCAGCCAAAATACAATTTGCGTAGCGAGAATTTGGCCGGTGCTGAAGCACTGGTCAGATGGTTGCATCCTGTGAATGGAATTATATATCCCAATGATTTTATTCCTCTTTTTGAAAAAAATGGTTTTATTACGAAGCTTGATAGCTATGTATGGGAAGAAACTTGTAAAATTATGCGAAAATGGTTGGATGCTGGGTTGCCTCCCATATCTGTTTCAGTGAATGTTTCGCGCATTGACGTTTACAATAAGGAGCTGCCAAAGCTCTTGTTAGATTTAACTAAGAAATATGGTATTGCTACGAAATATTTGCACCTAGAAATTACGGAAACAGCCTACACAGAAAATCCCAATCAAATTATAGATGCGGTGCGGCATTTAAGTGATGCTGGTTTTATGATTGAAATGGATGATTTTGGTACTGGTTATTCTTCTCTTAATATGCTCAGCGATTTACCTATTGACATTTTAAAACTGGATATGAAATTTATTAAGAATGAAATGCAAAAAAATGGTAGTAAGAATATTTTGAGCTTCATTATAAGCTTGGCTAAGTGGTTAGGACTTTTGGTTATTGCTGAAGGGGTAGAGACTAGAGAACAAATAGAACGTTTGCACAGCATGGATTGTAATTATGTGCAAGGTTACTATTATGCTAGGCCTATGCCCGAGAAAGAATTTGTAGCTTTAATAGAAAAATCTGTTGTTGAAAAGGAAATGCGTAGGCCAGCTTGTATTATTCCTACTGAGCAGGTAAAAGTGCGAAAAAATGTTCGGCATGAAGACGTAATGTTGCTGGTTGACGATGTGGAACTAAATAGAGCTATATTGGCTGAAGTATTCAAAAATGATTACACAATTGTGGAAGCCGATAATGGTATTACGGCCCTAAAATATTTGCGAGAAAATTTGAGTAAAGTGAAAATAGTATTGCTTGACTTGATTATGCCTATTATGGATGGGTTTGAGGTTCTGAGTAAGATGAAAGCCTCGCAGAAGTTGAAACTTGTACCCGTGATAGTTACATCTCAAACAGGTGCGGAAATGGAAATAAAAGCCTTATGTATGGGGGCAGATGATTTCATCGGTAAGCCTTATGTAGAACAGTTATGCCGCAAGAGGGTAGAAAATGTTATGGCAGCAGTATCTAAAAATAAACAAATAAATCAGTCCTCCAAAAAGTGTATTTTCTGAATACACTTTTTCTATACTTAGCCTTGTTATGCATAAGAATATGTATTACAATTATATGTGTGTGAAATTGAAAAATACGAGAGGGGTTAAGGATGGGCAGATTAGTGAAAATATTTTCGCGCTTTTCCACATACCAAATAATAGCCCTTACTTTTTTAGGTTTGATTTTCTGTGGTTCACTCCTTTTAATGTTGCCGGCTGCAAGTAATATAGGGCAGTCGTTACCTTTTATTGACGCATTATTTACGGCAACCTCAGCGGCCTGCGTAACTGGCCTTGTAGTAGTAGATACAGCCCAATATTTTTCTACCTTTGGACAGATAGTTATTATTTTTCTGATTCAGTTAGGTGGGTTGGGGATTATGACCTTTGCCACATTATTTAGTGTTGCCTTTGGCAAAAAAATTACGCTACAGGAAAGACTGCGTATTCAAGAATCTCTTAATCAAAGTGATGTACAGGGCGTTGTTAGGCTTTGCTTGCGTATTGCTAAATACGCTTTGACTATAGAATGCTTTTTCGGAACTATACTAGCAATACGTTTTTATAGTTTATTTGGAGCTAAAGGAATTTATTTGGGGTATTGGCACGCGGTATCGGCTTTTTGTAATGCCGGGTTTGATCTTATGGGTGATTTTCGCAGCTTAACAATGTTTACAACTGATTGGACGGTTAATTTAACTATAACTTCTTTAATCATTTTAGGAGCCTTGGGTTTTACCGTTATAGAAGATATTATTAGCAAACGAAACTTTTCTAATCTTAGATTACACAGTAAGATAGTTATTTTAACAACTATTATTTTAATTACTGTGGGTACGCTTATGATCTGGATTATGGAGTCAGGAAACATAGACACCTTAGGGAAATTGACAACTTCTCAGCAAGTATTAGCAAGTTATTTTCAGGCGGTTACACCAAGAACCGCAGGGTTTAATACTATACCCATAGATAAAATGCATGACGCAAGCTTGTTTATGATTATAATATTTATGTTTATTGGAGCTTCGCCGGCTTCTACAGGCGGCGGTATTAAAACTACCACATTCGCCGTTATTTTGCTCACTACCTGGAATTTAGTCCGTGGGAAAGAGGATTTGGTGCTTTTCAATAGACGAATAGAAGATAGTGTTATTTATAAGGCGTTTATTATTTTAACTATGGGTGTTATTTGGGTCTGTTGTGGAACATTTTTCATAGCATATTTTGAAAATGTCAGATTCTTGAGTATGTTTTTTGAAGTTGTTTCTGCCTTTGCTACTGTAGGTTTAAGTACGGTAGCAACTAGTAGCTTGTGCGAGGCAAGTAAAATAGTTCTTATTATTACAATGTTTGCTGGTCGTGTTGGTGTTTTGACCTTTGCTATGGCACTGATGAATAGACGCAAAATGAACAATATTAAATATCCTAAAGAACGAATTATGATAGGCTAGGAGGATAACATGGGGAAGAAGAAGTCTTATGTGGTATGGGGACTGGGAAGATTCGGTGTTAGTGTAGCCGAGACTTTAACAGAACTAGGACATGAAGTTCTAGGCATCGATAATAACGAAGAAACGGTGCAACGTCTCAGTACGGTTTTGACACATGTGGTTATGACAGATAATATTGATGAAACCACGGTAAAGGCCTTGGGCTTACGCAATTTTGATGTAGCTATCGTTGGTATTGGTGAATTGCAGGCTAATTTGCTATGTACGATGCTTTTAAAAGAAGCCGGTGTTCGCATGATTGTTAGCAAAGCGTCATCTACTTTACATGGAAAAATGTTGGAAAAAATAGGTGCAGATAAGGTTATTTATCCAGAGCGTGATATGGGTAAACGAGTAGCACATAACTTGGCCTCCAGTAATATTATGGATTATATAGAACTCACTGATGATTTAAGCCTCATGGAAATATCGCTTATAGAAGATATGAAAGACAAGACTTTAGTCGAAGCTGATGTACGTCGTAAATATGGCGTAAATGTAGTGGCTATTAAACATAAGGACGGAACAACGGAAATCAATATGGATCCCCAAAAACCCCTAGTTGAAGGTGATGTTTTAATTGTTATCGGGGCCAAAAATATGGTTTTAGCAATGGAGTCAGGATTGTGATAAGAGATATTATTTCCGCACAAAATTCCTTAGTAAAAGCGGCTGCGGAGCTAAAAATGAAAAAGTATCGCACTCAGCGAGAAGAGTTCCTTGTAGAAGGTGTGCGTTCTGTGCAAGAAGTGTTAACTTCTGGTTGGGGAATTATAGAAGTTTTTTTCGCAGATGCAATCGGCACTGAGACAGTAGCAGCAATGTTTGCTAGTAGCAATGTGCCTTGTTACCATGTGAGCCAGGCTATTATTGAGCGTCTTACAGACACTAAAACTCCACAGGGAATTGTTGCTGTAGTAAAAATGCAAAATACTACAATTACTGATCTAGCAGGACTAAGTGGATTACTATTAGTCCTTGACGAAGTGCGAGATCCTGGTAATGTTGGTACTATTATTCGCACTGCAGATGCTGCAGGTGCTTGCGGTGTAGTACTTTTACAAGATTGCGCTGATGTTTACAGTCCTAAGGTAGTGCGTGCGACTATGGGATCAATATTTCATCTGCCCATTGTTATAGATGTGGACAAAGCTAGGTTTTGCCAGTGGTGCGCCCAAGAAAACTGGTCCTTGTGGGTTAGTTCCTTAGAAGGCGGTACAGATATTTACGATATAGCGTGGGAAGCAAAAGTGGCAGTGACGATGGGCAATGAAGCGAATGGTGCTAGTGCCCAAATGCTAAAAGCAGCGGGGAAAAAAGTATATATACCTATGCAGGGCAAGGCTGAAAGCTTAAATGTGGCTATAGCTGCAGGCGTTTTTTTGTTCGAAGGTGCACATAAGCAACCACTTGCCACTAAATAATAACTTATGTTATAATAGCAAGCGTTGATATACATATAATTTATTACTATGAAAAAGAGAGTACGTCGTTGGCGTCACTACAGAAAATGCGGACAGGGCTGAGAGCTGCATGTTGCGTTGCGAGGGAAGTTCACTTTTGAGTAATTTGGCTGAGTGAGTAATAAGTAGGCCAAACGTAGGTCTCGTTACGACTAGAGAGTATAAATTAGGGTGGTACCGCGGAGACTTTCGCCCCTTTTGGGGGTGAAGGTTTTATTTTTTTAGGAGGCGTGGAAATGAAAGAAAAACTGCAAGAGCTTAAAGAGCAGGTCTTAGAGGAATTAGCTACTATTCAGACTGTCTCAGCCTTAAAAGATACGAAGGTTAAATATTTAGGCAAAAAAGGTTCTTTAACCGAAATTATGCGTGGCATGGGTAAGTTAAGCCCAGAAGAAAGACCAATTATAGGGCAGATGGTTAATGAAATTCGTGCTCAGTTGGAAGCTACGATTGATGAACGTAGTAAAGAGCTGGAAAAAGCCGAACTAATAGCTAAATTGGCAAATGAAAAAGTTGATATCACTTTGCCTGGAAGAAAGCCTCAGGAAGGACATTTGCACCCTGTAACTTTAACCTTGCGTGAAATGAAAAAGATTTTCATGCGTATGGGTTTTGATGTTATGGAAGGGCCGGAAATAGAAAATGATTATTTCAATTTTGAGGCTTTAAATTTACCCAAAGACCATCCGGCACGTGATATGCAGGACACTTTTTATATTACAGAAGAATTTTTATTAAGGACACAAACTTCACCGGTGCAGGCACGTACTATGCAAGCTAATGAGGGGAACGCTCCTATTCGCATGATTTGCCCCGGAACTGTTTATCGCAATGATTATGATGCTACTCATTCTCCTATGTTTCATCAAGTAGAGGGTTTGGTTATTGATAAAAATATTAGTCTGGCTGATTTAAAGGGCACCTTAGAAGTTTTTTGCAAAGAAATGTTTGGCAATAACGTTAAAATTCGCTTGCGTCCTAGTTTTTTCCCCTTCACAGAGCCATCAGCAGAAGTTGATATTAGCTGCGTTATGTGTGGTGGTAAGGGTTGTCGAGTTTGCAAAAATTCAGGCTGGCTGGAAATTTTAGGCAGCGGTATGGTTCACCCCAATGTTTTGCGCATGAGCGGCTTTGATCCTCAGGAAGTCAGTGGTTTTGCTTTTGGCATGGGGGTGGAACGTATTGCTATGTTGAAATATGGCATTGATGATTTAAGATTGTTTTTTGAAAATGATTTGCGGTTTATCCGCCAATTTAAATAAGGAGGGAAATTATGTTAGCGTCTTTGAAATGGATGAAAGAATATGTTGATATTAATGTAACTCCGGAAGAGTTGGCAGATAAACTTACGGGGGTTGGCTTAGAAGTAGAGCAAGTTATACATTTGGGTGCAGGTATTAAAGGAGTTATTACCGGCAAGGTAGAGACCATTGAACGTCATCCCAACTCAGATCATTTGTGGATTTGTATGATGAATTTGGGGCAAGAAGAGCTTGTACAAATTTTAACAGGGGCTCAAAATGTACAGCAATATGATATCGTTCCGGTAGCGGTTGTTGGCTCACAACTACCAAGTGGCATGAAGCTAAAAAAAGCTAAAATGCGCGGTTTGGATTCCTTTGGTATGCTATGTAGTGCGGAAGAATTAGGAATCGATAGCAAACTTTTGTTGCCGGAGCAGCGTAGTGGAATTTTTATTCTACCAGTGGATACTCCCATTGGCATAGATGTAAAATCCGTATTGGGCCTAGATGACGTGGTTTTTGATATAGATTTGACCGCTAATCGCAGTGATTGTTTTAATATGCTAGGATTGGCTCGCGAAGCTGCCGCAGTATTAGATACCAAATTAAAAACTCCAAATTTGGTAGTAGAGGAGAAGGCGGCAGGAAGTGCTAAGGCCTTGGCGGAAGTAGAAATAGAAGCTACTGAACTATGTAGAAGGTTTGCTCTGCGTGTTTTAAAAAACATAAAAATAGGCCCTTCACCAGCTTGGATGCAAAATTATTTGCGCGCATGTGGACTGCGTCCTATTAGTAATGTGGTTGATGTTACTAACTACGTTATGTTGGAATTAGGGCAACCTATGCATGCATATGACTACGACAAGGTCGCTGGTCATAAACTAATTGTACGAAAAGCAACGGAAGGTGAAAGACTCATTACTTTAGATAAGCAAGAACGTGTCTTAGACTCTACTATGATTACCATTGCCGATGCCAAGCATGCGGTTGGTTTAGGCGGAGTTATGGGTGGACTAGAGACAGAAGTTACGGAAGCTACAGTGAACGTCATGTTAGAAGCTGCCACCTTTAACGGACCAAGCATAAGACGCACCTCCAAAGCGCTAGGACTTCGCAGTGAGGCGTCAAGTCGCTTTGAGCGCGGTGTAGATACTGCACTTAATAATAATGCTTTAAATAGGGCGGCGCATCTCTTGGAACAAATGGGAGCTTGTGACACAGTGGCGGGAATTGTAGAAGCCTACCCTGTAGAATATACACCTGCAGCAATAAGGGTGACTGTAGAGGATATTTCTAGGCGTATAGGTACGGTTATAGCTAAGGATGTAATGTTAGACATCTTAAACAAATTACAATTTGACGTGGCAGAGGAAAATGGTACTTTGATAATTACTGCTCCTTCTTGGCGCCAAGATATTACTTGTGATGCTGATATTAGTGAAGAAATAGCACGTATGCATGGTTTTAGAAATATTGCGGCACATTTACCAAGGCTAAATTTAGTACAGGGTCGTCAAATGGTTATTGAAGATGTACGCGATGAGATTCAAGATTACATGGCGGCGGCAGGGTTGGATGAAGTTATGACTTACAGCTTTATTCATGCTAATGCTTTTGATAAAATGCAGCTAGCTGCTGATGATAGTCGTCGCAAGGCTATTGAAATAATTAACCCTATTAGTGACGAGTTTAAAACTATGCGCACAACTATGGCTCCCAGTTTATTAGCTACAGCAGCCTATAACCTGGCTCGCCAAAATACTAAAGTGGGTATTTTTGAAGTGGGAAGGACATTTATTCCTAAAACTTTGCCAATAACGGAATTCCCTGAAGAACATCGAGTTTTGTGTGCGGTACTCAGTGGCAAACGTAATGAATTGAATTGGAATGCAAGTCATGAGGATGTAGATTTCTATGATATGAAAGGTATCTTGGAAGGACTTATGGAAAAATTGCAGATTGCTGACTACAAGTTCATTCCTGCTCAAGAACCTTTCTTACATCCTGGTAAAAGTTGTGCTATTGAGTGCGACGGTACAACAATCGGTTATTTTGGCGAGGTGCATCCTACTGTACAAGAAAACTTTGAGTTAGGGGCAGTTGCTTATTTGTTGGAAATACAAATTGAACCTTTGGTAGCAGGGGCAACAACTATTCCTCAATATCAACGTTTACCTAAATTTCCTAGTACTTCTCGTGATATAGCTGTAGTTGTTCCTACTGAAGTTACCATGGCAAAATTAGATAAGGTTATACATGATAATGGCGGTAAGCTTTTGAACGAGGTTAAAGTATTCGATCTTTATACAGGCAAGCAAGTTGCAGAAGGTTGTAAATCTATGGCCTTTAATTTAACTTTTCAAGATAACGAAAGAACTTTGACAGATGCCGATATTGATGTCTTAATTAAAAAAATAGTAGATGTTATAAGGGAAACTTTCCAAGCAAAATTAAGAGACTAAAGGATATTAAGTAAGCCCAGAAAAGAAGCAATCTTTTCTGGGCTTTTTGCATATTTGCTTTAAAGTGTTATAATGGTGTCCTTAGTCATAAAAATTAAGGTGGTATATAAAGACGTGAATTTAATGATTACAGGTTTTTTTTGTTATATATTAGGTATGTTAACTGTTTTTGTACCAAAGCGTAGAGAAATGTGGGCACATTATTTGGCACAAGGAGCAACTATTTTAGGCAGCCTATGTGTATTTATGTCGGCCGTAGTATATCTTTTGACAGACATGTCTTCCCCTCAGCTAATATGTGTTGTGGGAAATTTTTCTTTAGAAATGGATGGCTGGAACGCGGTATTTTTAGCTATCACCGGTTTGGGGGGAATAATTACAGGCGTATATGGTCTTGGCTACGGAATTTTTTATCAAGGTAATCGTTTGCGTATATTATCGTCTTTGTTTACAACTTTTGTTTTTTCTATGGTTTTGGTTGCTTTAGCTCAAGACGCTCTAGGGTTTTTATTGGCATGGGAAATTATGGCTGTGGTTTCTTTCCTTTTGGTTAATCATGAAGCGGAGAAGAAGGGCGTATGGCAAATAGCCTATCAATATTTGGTAATGACGCATTTGGGCACGGCAGCTATTATGATTGCTTTTTTCGTGGTGGGCAGCGGAGCTCAGGATTTACAGTTTAGTTCTCTAGCAATGGAGACTTTGGACGTGGGTACGCGAAATATAGCATTTTTAGCAGCGTTTATTGGGTTTGCGCTTAAAGCAGGCCTAGTACCCCTGCATGTGTGGTTACCTAATGCGCATCCGGCGGCGCCAAGTCATGTTTCCGCTCTGATGTCTGGCGTAATGCTGAATATGGCTTTGTATGGATTTGGCCGTTTTATTTTCAATTTTTTGGGACCAGTTGAATTTTGGTGGGGTTTATTAGTATTTTCAGTAGCTTTAATATCTGCTTTTGCCGGAGCACTGTATGCACAAATGGCTACAGATATGAAGCGCATTTTGGCTTATTCGAGTGTGGAAAATATGGGAATAGTTTTTGTGGGTATGGGCACAGGCATGCTGCTTTTAACTACAAATCACCAAGAACTTGCCATGCTGGGATTTGTGGCAGCCATCGTCCATGCTTTTAATCATTCTATAATGAAAACGCTGCTTTTTATGTCAGCAGGTTCTATTATGCACGGAATGAGCGGTGAAAAAAATATTGAAAAAATGGGTGGCTTAGGTAAATTTATGCCCAAGACGGCTTTGTTTACTTTAATAGGGGCCATGGGCTTAGCCGCGCTGCCTTTGACTAGTGGGTTTGTAGGTGAATGGCTTACGTTTAAAAGTTTATTGCACTTAGTAAATGCCCAGGCCGGTACAGGTTTTAGACTATTGGCGGCTTTTGGTTTTGTTTCGTTAGGCTTGACTGCGGCCTTTGCCTTAGGCGCTTTTGTACGTTTCTATGGAATAATTTTCTTGGGACGGCCTCGTACTAATATAGGGGAAAAAGCTCAGGAAACATCAGGTAGTATGCTTATAGCTATGGGTATAAGCTCTTTTTTAGTCGTTGCCATGGGAGTTTTTTGTGCACCTATAGTTGAGTTGGCAATTAAGGTTATAAATAAAACTTTGGTCAAATTGCCTGCTTTAACCAATAACTTGATAATTATGCCACAGGCAAATACCGACGCAGGAGTTTATGCTCCGTTGGCATTAGCGGCGCTGTTTATAGTTTTAGCAGTAATTTTGTATGGTTTAACCTATAAAAAAAACTTATTGGTTAAAAGTGATGTTACGTGGAACTGTGGGACTGTTTCTACAAATAGGCAGCAATATTCTGCTACAGGATTTTCTAAACCGGTGCGGCGTGCTTTTGGTGCAATCTTAAAACCTATACGTCAGAAGAGCTATTTACAAAAATCACATGATTATTTCGGCAGGGAAGTTTTGTACAAATTATCTCTACCGGATCGTTTTACCGATAATCTTTACCAACCAATGCAACATTGGTTAGTGAAGGCAGCGGCATTTTTGCGCCAAATTCAAACCGGCAGTGTAAGATTATATGTAGGGTATGTTATGGTGGCTATGATCCTAGTGTTAATATGGGGGGCGATGTATCGTGGTTGATTTAGGGCAACAAGTTATTTTTTTATTAATACAGCTCATGCTTTTGACTTTGGTTGCACCCTTAGTTTCTGGGATTACGAAAAAGCTTAAAGCCTATATGCAAAATCGTCTTGGTGCTAGCATATTTCAGGGGTATTATGATTTGGCCAAACTGTGGCAAAAACCAACGGTTATTACTGCTTATACCAGTAATATTTTTCTTGCGGCACCGTTTATTTATTTGCTCAGTGTATTGCTAGCAGCGGCTGTTTTGCCTCTTGGCTTTAGTGTAAACGTGGTTTTGGGTGATATTTTCGTATTCATATCGCTGTTGGCTATTGGTAGATTTATTATGACATTGTCTTCTTTGGATGCTGGTACTAGTTTTGGTGGTATGGGTGGCTCAAGGGAACTTTATATTTCCGCATTAGTAGAGCCGGTGATGCTTTTAGCTGTACTTTCCGCTGCTTTGCAGCCTGGTACAACCTCTATCGCTGGAATGCATATTAATTATACTACCCATTACTTTACCATAAGCAGTGCCTTAAGTTGTTGTGCTTTTTTTGCCATTTTGTTAGCAGAAAATGGTTGCATTCCTGTAGATAATCCAGACACGCATTTGGAGCTCACTATGATTCACGAATGTATGACCCTAGAATATTCAGGTCGCTTGTTGGCTATTATTCATTTAGCCTCCATGGTTAAAGGCTTGCTTATTATTAACATCTTTTCGCTCCTATTCTTCCCGGTCAATTTGCCTTTGCTAATAAAAATTATAATTACCGCAGCAGCCATTGCTGTTGTGGAAAGTTTAAATAACAAAATGCGTTTATTTAAGGTGCGTTTCTACATGGTGACGGCTGGAGTACTTTTGCTCTTAGCTATTGTAGCCCAATAAAGGAGATTATATGGAACAGTTGCTTATATTGTTGTTAGCCGTTGTATTTTTACAAACAAGAATTATGAATTTAAAAAATGCCATTGTCTGCCTTATGGCGCAGTCTACAATTATAGCAGTAGCCTGCTTTATGGTTGGGATGGAGAGCAATATTGGCTGGCATAGTTTCTTGCCGGCAATTTTGACTATGGTTTTTAAAGTGGGCGTTATTCCTTATGCTTTATTTACCCTGGTTAAAAAACTGACTAATGAACAAGAACTGGAATCTAATATTAATGCTAATTATTCTACGGCTGCATCAGCGTTCTTTGTGGTTTTATCCTATATGCTTATAGATAAAATGTTGCCGGGTATAGGTAGTCGTGACATAGTGGCCTCTTCACTGGTTCTCATTATGACGGGACTTGCCTTAATTGTCATGAGGAGTCGTGCCATTATGCAGATAGTGGGACTTGTAACGGTGGAAAATGGCATTTACCTTTTTGGAATGGCAATTACCGAAGGCCTGCCAATAATTATTGAATTGGGCATATTCCTAGATGTGCTTATTGCCGTCGTTGTTCTCGTAATTTTAACTAAACGTCTAAGTCTTTCTTTTATGACTACGGATACTAATGTGCTACAAAAGTTGAAGGGGTGAATTTATGCAGCAAATGCTTTATATAATACTGGGTTTACCGCCGCTTTTTGCTGCTTTAGCACTAACAAAATGTTTTAGTAATAAGGTGCTCCATTGGGGTAATAGATTAACAGCACTCATAGTAGCAGGAGCATTCGTGCGTATGACCACAATTTTAGCGCCTAATGCCGTATTTACTAATGGCATATTTTACCTTGATGCTTTGAGTATGTGGCTTTTGTTTATAGTTGTCAGCTTATATTTAGCGGCGGCATTATTATCCAAAAGCTATTTGGAAAAGGAAGCCACTAGGGGTTATTTGGATAGGGCAACTACTTTTATTGGCAAATATTACGCTTTATTTACAACCTTTGTTTGGACTATGTTTTTGGTTTTGGTTACGCAAAACTTAGGACTCATGTGGGTATGTATTGAAGCTACTACGCTAGTATCAGCCTTGCTGGTGTCGTTTAAACATACCCGCTCTGCGTTGGAAGCGACCTGGAAATATATCATGGTTTGTACTGTGGGTATTTGTTTGGCTTTGCTCGGAACAATAATTTTGTATTATGCGCAGTTGGCTGTTTTAGGACCAGTGAAACCGTTGGACTGGGTATGGCTTAAAGAAAATGCTATTTTGTTAAATCCTAATTTAGTTAAAATGGCTTTTTTATTTATGATTATAGGCTATGGCACAAAAATAGGCCTAGCGCCTATGCATACTTGGCTGCCTGATGCTTACAGCCAAGCTCCTTCTTTAATTAGTGGCTTATTATCGGGGGCTTTATGTGCTTGTGCTATCTATGTTTTACTACGCAATATGGTTGTTATTATTCCGTCGGTGGGTATTGCTTTTGCTGCCCATATTTTATACGCTTTTGCGTTCTTAACTGTGGCCATTGCGGTACCTTTTGCTATTGTGCAAAGAGATATTAAGCGACTTTTAGCATACTCTAGTATGGAAAACATTGGTATTATGGTTATAGGACTAGCTGTTTTTACCACTACTTCTGCTAGCGCTGTTTTGCTACATTTATTTAATCACGCTATGATTAAGTTTGCGTTATTTTTTCTGGCTGGCACGATAATTCAAGAGTACCAAACTAGTAACATGATGCGTATACATGGCATGATGGGCGAAACACCTTATACTGCTACATTTACATTATTAGGTATGTTTGCTATTTTAGGTATGCCGCCTTTTGGCATATTTTTTAGTAAATTTACTATAATTATGGAAGTTTTTAAAAGTGGAAATTATTTCTTGGGAAGCTTATTCATCTTGCTTTTGGCAGGAGTACTTATGGGCGTAGTTTACCATTTTTTGCGTATGCTCAGCTGTACCTCTAAACGCAAAGCCTTAGGAGAGCTTTTAACTTTTAAGTCTATGGCTATTTTATGTATTATGTTAATTAGTACAATTGCCCTTAGTACCGGACTCGAGAACTTTCCTTATCTGCGGGGACTGTTGTCTAGTGCCACACAAATTATTATAGTAGGAGGCGCTGCATTATGATGCTTAAAATTAAACCTAATGAGTTATTAAATTCGGCCGAGATTTGTGCTGCCAAGGGACAAAATGCTCTAACTGCTATGTTTGGTGCAGATGAAAGAGAGTTGGGAGCAGGGTATGCAATTTATATTTTGTTTACTGATCTAGTTAGTCATGATATAAAAACTATTCGGGTAGATTTCCCTGCTGATAGTGAGTTAACCTATGAGTCGTTGACACCCTTATATCCGGCGGCAGCTTGGTACGAACGCGAAATTAACGATATGTTTGGTTTACGCCCTCTAGGACACCCGGACCTTAGAACACTAGTACTACACGAAACTTTTCCTTGGGGCTATTATCCCTTGCGTAAGGATGTAGATGCAAAAAAGCAAATCCGAGGACAACGAGAATATAATATGAGTACGGCTCAGGGCAACGGTGTTTTTGAAGTAGCTGTAGGCCCTATTCATGCGGGTATTATTGAACCGGGGCATTTTCGCTTTAGCCAGGCAGGAGAAGATATTCTGCAATTAGACGCGAAATTGTTTTTTACTCACCGAGGCATTGAAAAGCTAGTTGAAGGTAAAAGCATTGATGAGGCTTTAATCATAGTTGAACGCATTTGTGGAGCTTGCACCATAGCAAATACGCTATCCTACTGTCAAGCCCTAGAAAAATTAACAGAGGAAAAAGTTCCTAAGTATGCTTGGTTGCTACGCATGCTTTTAGCAGAAGTTGAGCGTTTGTATAATCATGTGGGCGATACAGGTAATTTATGTGCTGGATTGGGATTTGCTCCTATAGTTAGCATGGGCAGTGCCCTAAAAGAAAAAATAATGCATTGTAACGAGAGTTTGGCTGGGAACCGTTTTTTGCGTGGCATTATTATTCCTGGAGGAGTAAGAAAGGCTATTTCTCCGGAAACTTTACGAGAACTACAAGTAACTTTGGCTGAGGTAGAGAAAGGTTATGAAAATATAGTAGAGCTTTTAGCTAATCATTCGGACTTCTTGAACAGAGTTCATGCCACCGGTATAGTAAGAAAACAAACAGCAGTGGACTTAGCACTGGTAGGAGTGGCCGCAAGAGCATCAGGAATCGATGTAGACTGCCGCCGTGATCTACCATATGGATACTATCATACAATGAACTTCGACGTCCCTGTAGAGCATTCTGGTGATGTGTATGCTAGGTTAGTGATCAGAGAACGAGAAGTTACTCAGTCACTAAAGCTTTTGCGCCAAATTATAAATAACCTAGAAAATAGTGCAACTCAGGAACTGAGCTATGAGAACGCAAACTATCGAACAGAGGAAGGCAGCTGGGGCATAAGCGAATCTGCCAGAGGTAGTAATTTGCACTGGCTTATGCTAGATAAAAAGCAAAAAATATATAGACTTTTTGTGCGGTCAGCCTCTTATCCTAATTGGCCGGCTTTAACTATGGCGGTACAGGGCGATATTATTCCGGATTTTCCGCTGATTAATAAAAGTTTTGAACTTTGTTATGCCTGTGTGGATAGATAGGAGGTAGTACTCATGTTTAAATTAATAGAGACAATTCTTGCAGGTAAAATAAAAACTCAACCAGTAAACAATATGGGAGAAGAGAATTTTCGTGGAGAACTTGTTCTACAACCACAGGCTTGCGAACAGTGCAATAAATGTGTAGAAGTTTGTCCTATGGGCGCTATTACTACTGAAAATGCAGAAAATTTGCCGGGAATTGATTATAAACGTTGTTTATTTTGTGGCATGTGCGTAGAAATTTGCCAAAAAGAAGCTTTGCAACATACTAGAAAAGATGCTGCACCTTTATTTAGCGGAGATAATTTGGCGGAACTGAATGTACTTATAAACAAGAGGATAGGACGTTCTTTAGCTATAAGGCATTTAGATGCCGGTAGCTGTAATGCTTGTGATTTTGAAATGGGTGCGCTTTCTAATCCAATATATGACTTACAGCATTATGGAATGAGCTTTGTAGCTTCACCTCGTCATGCTGATTTGCTCATGGTTACCGGAGTAGTTACAAGGAATTTAGAGCAAGCCCTAATTATGAGCTATGAAGCAATGCAGGAACCCAAGCTTGTCATGGCGGTAGGCGCTTGTGCTATTAGTGGTGGCATTTTTGGAGAAAATTATGCAACCGTTGGCGCCCTTGAAAAAGTACTTCCTGTAGACATAGCTTTGCCAGGTTGCCCACCAAGACCAGCAGCTATGTTGCTTGCTTTGGCGGCAGCAGCTGATATTTATGCAGCAAAGAAAAAATAATCTTGTGATTTTTCTTTTTAGGTTGTATCATTTAAGAAAAAGTATTTTAAGGAGGGTTGGTATATGTTGGAATATCGTAAAGCTACTTTTAGTGAGGTAGAGGCAATACACAAACTATGTAACCACTATGCATCAATTGGGTTGATGCTTGCCCGTTCACGTAATAGTATTTATGAAAACTTGCGAGACTACATTGTAGCAGTTGATGGAGATAAAGTAGTAGGTTGTGGAGCATTACATTTTGTTTGGGATCGTCTAGCAGAGATTAGGTCACTGGCGATTGCACCTGAACGTGCAAAAGAGGGCATTGGTAAGACACTTGTTGCACGCTTGGAAAAAAGTGGCTTGGAAAAAGGGACAAAGATGTTTTTTGCTTTGACTTATCAACCTGTTTTTTTTAGCAAATGTGGCTACGAAGAGGCGGACAAGGATTCTTTACCCCAGAAAGTATGGAAAGAGTGTGTGTATTGTCCTCAATATCCCAACTGTAATGAATTAGCTTTTGTAAAAATATTTCCAGGATATACACCACCAAATAGTAAATTAGTTTAAATAAAACAATCCCTTACATGCTTGGTAGCTGTAAGGGATTGTTTTTGATTGTA
>JAQVYX010000020.1 GCA_029004715.1 Acidaminococcaceae bacterium
TCAATGGGGTCGCCGCTCTTTGCCCTGAACGCCGACCGGTTCGAGATGGACCTCGTGGAAGCGGCTGGCGGCGACCCCGTTAACCGCGGGATCGTCCGGGCCGGAAAACCGGGCGTCAACATAACGCCGGAAGAGTTCGCCGCATTCAACCCCGAATATATCTTCATATCCGGGTTCCTCTCGGCACCCCTTCCTTTAAAAGATTGCCCAGCTGCATTTCACCCCATATACCTCTATTTTTAACATTCGTAAGAATACGCTTCAGCTCTCCCACTCCGCCGGCTAAGCTTTGCATATTGCCTAACCCTTGATGTACTTCTTCCAAACGTGCGCTTACATTATTAAAAGAAGCACTAAGCTTATGATCAATAGTGGTATTAAGCCTATCCAAACGTTCCTCTTGTGTTCTGGCATTTTCTCCAACTCTGGTCTGAATACTATCTGTAAGCCGCAATAGTAAATAAATTAAAATAAGTAATGCAATGAGAACCGCTCCTAAGATTATATTATTCATATTTCCCTCCTGTTGTATAACAAGGAAGGACCGCCTTCCTCTGCCTGTTTATTATAACATTTATACTTATTTTTATGATAGCAATAATTATTTTACTACTTGTAACAATTAGTTGATATGATATAATGTAGTTAATTAGTCGTTTAATTTATTGTTTTATAAGGGGTGAAATAACCAATGACAAAGAAGTCCGAACAGGACCCTTCTACTGCTGATAAAATCTTGGAAGCAGCTCTTGAATTATTTGCTACCAATGATTTTAATGGTGTTTCTATTAAAGACATCTCACGTCGTTCAGGCGTAAACAGCGCCTTAATTTCTTACTATTTTGGTGGCAAAAAACAATTATACCAAAAGGTTCTTGATGTTTGCACTGATTTATTTATAAATCTCATTGATAACGTAAACAGCCAAAAACTAAATCCAGCTGAAAAATTACGTCTATATGTACAAAGCGTCGCTGCCATAGAAATAGGAAATAACGCTCGCGCACAACTTGTTTTCCGAGAAATAACTAATCCATCTGGAGTTTGCAACGATTTTGTTAAATCTAAACTTATGGAAATTCATGAATTTTTATTAACAATAGTTGAAGAAGGCAAGACCACTGGCAAAATCTACCCTAAGTTTGAGGCGTCCCACGTTGCTTTCACCTTGGAAAGCATTATTTCTTTCTTTTTTCTCACAACACATTTAGTCGATGAAGAAAAAACTTTTTTATCAGATGTGGTTAATAGTTATTTAGCAAGTGTCATTAAAGTTTAGGGGGAGAGCAAATGTTGATTAAGGAAAAATTGCAAGCTTGGGGTTTAACAAAAAAGCGTCTTTATCTTATCATCGGCGTCATCATAATTATAGCAATTGGTGGTCGTATTGCCAGCGATATTTTTGGCAATAAAAATATCGCTAAAACAATTCCTATTGTCAGGACCATTACCGTAGGAAATAGTGCCACAGCAAATATCTTACAGTATCCCGGCGAAGTGCGTGGACGTTATGAAAGCAGTTTAGCCTTTCAAATAGCCGGCAAAATAGTATCACGCAGTGTAAATTTAGGTGACAAAGTTACTGCTGGTCAAGTACTTATGCAAATAGATCCAAAAGATGTTATACAAACAGTTAATTCCAGCGCTGCTGCGCTTAACTCGGCTGAATCACAATATCAATTGGCTGCCAAAAATGCTCAGCGCTATCAGGAACTCTATAATAGTGGCGCTGTGAGCAAAGCAACAGCTGAGCAATATGAAAATGCAGCTAATGCAGCACTTGCTACCTTGCAACAAGCTCAAGCTAGGCTGAGCGCAGATAATCATCAATTAGAATATACTAAGCTTGTCGCAGATCATGACGGTGTTATCGCGGCTGTTAATGGCGAAATCGGTATGGTAGTCGCCGCTGGTACTTCCATGGTAACATTGGTACAAAACGGTCAGCGCGAGATTCAAATATTTGTTCCCGAAAATCAACTGTCAGATATTCATCCAGGTCAACCGGTACAAGTTGATTTTTGGGCTTTAAACAAGGTTAAAGTAAATGGAACTATAAGTGAAATAGCACCTATGGCAGATTCTACCACACGTACTTACAAAGTACGTGTCGCTTTAGACAATGTACCTTCCCAAGTTAAATTAGGCATGACCGCAAAGGTTATTTTAGCTGCCGGTGATTCCACTGATTTCATTATACCATCTTCTGCCATTTACCAAACAGGAGATAAACCCCATGTTTGGCTCGTGGTAAACAAACATGTGCAATTAATCCCTATCGAAATTAAAGGTTATCGTGACAATGATGTAGTTATAAAATCCGGTCTAAAAAAAGGCGATGTAGTTGTTTCCGGAGGCGTAAATAAACTAACAGCTAATGATGAGGTTCGCTTGGAAGATGGTGGAACATTATGAACTGGGCAGAATGGTCCATAAAACATCGTCAAGTAGTTTATTTTTTCATGTTCCTGTGTTTGCTTATGGGCATTTATTCTTATGAAGAATTAGGACGCAGCGAAGATCCCAGCTTCACAATTAAGGAAATGGTTGTCTCAGCTTCTTGGCCAGGAGCTACTGCCAAACAAATGGAGTTGCACGTTACAGATAAATTAGAAAAAATAATTCAAACCGTTCCTGACTTAGATTACACTACCAGTTATTCCCGTGCCGGTGTCAGCGTGATTACCGTTCATCTAAAAGATAGTTGCAAAAGTACTGTGGTTAAAGAACGTTGGAAAGATTTACGTAACATAGTAAATGATAACAAATCCGATTTACCTTCCGACATATACGGTCCTTATTTTAACGACCGTTTCGATGACGTTTATGGTAATATTTACGCTGTTACTTCCGATAATTTTTCTTACGAAGCTATGCGTAAAGTTGCTTCTAAAATTAAAGATAAATGTGTTGGCATTCCCGACGTTAAAAAAGTTGAATTAATAGGCGTACAACAAGAACAAATCAACCTGCGAATGAGCAATGATAAGCTTTCTAAACTGGGTTTATCTGTATCAGATTTGTCCTCCCTTATTCAAGCAGAAACAGCTATTACTCCTGCTGGCATGGTCGACAGTAATACATCTAACGTTTACTTACGTCTCAATGGCTTACCAAATAGTGTTGAAAATATTAAATCCATACCTATAAAAGCAAACGGCCGCGTTTTTCGTCTAGGAGACATTGCAGAAATAACCCGTGGCTATCCCGATCCTGCTGACCCTAAAATGTATTTTAATGGCAAACCTGCTATTGGTATTGCCATTTCTATGACCGAAGGCGGCAACAATATTAAACTAGGTAAAAATCTTGACAACTTAGCTAACGAAGTCCGCCAAGAACTTCCTTTGGGCTTTGAGTTTAACCAAGTAGCCAACCAGCCTCAAGTGGTACAAAATTCCATTAATGAATTCGTTAAAAGTTTATTAGAAGCTGTTGTCATAGTGCTAGTTGTTTCGCTTATGAGTTTAGGTAGGCAATGTGGCTATGTTATCTCCATTTGCATTCCTTTAGTACTATTAGGCTCCTTCATAAGTATGTTCATCATGGGTATTGACCTGCATAAAGTTTCCTTAGGTGCATTAATTATTTCGCTAGGGATGCTAGTTGATGATTCTATTGTTGTCGTAGAACTCATGGAAGTGAAAATGGCTGAAGGCTGGGACCGTGTAAAGGCAGCCAGCTTCGCTTTTAAAACTTGTGCCCAACCGTTGCTGGTAGGCACATTAGTCACCTGTGCCGGTTTCTTACCAATTGCTTTATCAAATAGCCTGGCTTCTGAATTTGCCAGTTCCCTCTTTCCTGTAATTTCTATTACTTTATTGCTATCTTGGTTTATTTCCGCTACAGTTGCACCCGTTTTAGGTTACAACTGGATTAAACCAAAGAAGCTAACAACCAGTACTGACCAATTTAATACACCTTTTTATAAAGGTTTTAGAAAAGTTTTGGATTGGTCCCTGTGTCATAGGAAAGCTGTAATTCTGACTTCCATTGTGTGTCTTTTAAGTTCGCTTTTACTATTAAAAGTTATTAAAAACGAATTTTTCCCAGGTGCTACTAGGCCGGAAATATTAGTGGAGCTAAATCTACCGGAAGGTAGTAGTGTAAAAGCCACAGATGCGGCAGCAACTAAATTAACAAATCTACTAAAAGATGATGAGGGTATAGTAAACATCGGTACCTACGTAGGTAAAAGTGCACCACGTTTCGTACTTGTCATTGATCCTGTACAGCCACGTGACAATTATGCCCAATTAGTTGTAGTCGCAAAAGATTTGAAAAACAGACTACGTTTGGAACCAAAAATAAGAGAACTTGTGGCTGCCAATCTTCCCAACGTAACCAGTTACTCACAATCTATTCCGCTTGGTCCTCCTACCCCTTATCCTGTTATGCTACGCGTTTCCGCTCCAACAGATGCCTTAGCCAAAGAATATGCTGCTAAAGTCCGTGACGTTATGAATAAGAATGAAAATATCACCATGACTATTTACGATTGGATGGATAGAGCTAAGGCGCTTAAAGTTGAAATTGATAACGATAAATTAAGACAGATGGGCCTTACTCGCAAAACTGTTGCCAGCGCCTTGCAAGCTGAGATTTCCGGTTATACTGTAGCTCACTACTTAGAAGGCGACCAATCACTCCCCATGGTCTTCCGCTTGGATCGTAAAGATTTTAACAACGTAGCAGATGTAGCAAACATTGCTATTCCTACCTCTGGTGGGGCTGTGCCTTTGTCCCAAGTAGCAAACATTTCCTATACCGCAGAGGAAAACATGATTTATCGTCGCAACTTACTTCCCACTATCACTGTGGAAGGTGGCATCAAAGATGGTGCAACCGGAAATGACGTTACTAAACAAGTCTATGATCAATTAGCTAAAGTTCGCAAAAATTTGCCTCCCGGAGTCACTATTAACATCGGTGGTCCCTTAGAAAACAGTAATGATACTTTGTCCTATATTATGAAACCAGTACCTATCATGCTCATCACAATGCTTGTACTCTTAATGCTACAACTGCAAGATATTCGTAAACTTATTATTCTCTTTTGTACTGCACCTTTTGGCATTATCGGAGTGCTTTTAGGTCTCTTAATTTTTAACGCTCCTATGGGTTTTTTAGCAGAACTAGGAGTATTAGCACTAGTAGGAATAATAATACGTAACTCCATTGTACTTATGGATCAAATAGTTCAGCACTTAGATTCAGGTATGGATCCTTACCAAGCAGTACTGGAATCTGCCATTGTTAGATTTCGCCCCATTATGCTGGCGGCCATAACTACAGTACTAGGCCTAATCCCTATGTTCCCCAGCAAATTCTGGCAATCTATGGCTGTTGCTCTTTCCTGCGGTCTCACAGGAGCTACTATCATTACCTTAATCGTCATGCCGGTTATGTATGTAACTTTATTTAATATTCATAAAAAAGAATAACCTGCTCTCTAAAACAACAGCCCCCACTATTTCTCAAAATGAGAAATAGTGGGGGTTACTTTTTTATTATTACCTCTGCATATTATCAGTCAAATATTTCGCACATTCTAGAGCCGCATCATAGCCTTCACCGAAAGCCCATGTAACCATACCACTACCTCTTCTAGCATCACCTGCTGCGAAAACTCCATGTTCTGCCGCCATGAAAACACCGCTAACACTAGCTATTGTTCCCATTGGAGTTTTCTTGACGCCAAACTTTTCGAAAACAACAGGTTCCGGGCCACTAAAACCTAGTGCCAATAATACCATCTGTGTCGGTAAAACCAGTGTGGTGCCCTCAATTTCCTTGGCAACAGGCATCCCTCCGTCAGTCTGTCCCCACTCTACTTGACACAACTTTACGCCGCTAACATGCCCGTTAGCATCACCAAGTAAGTGTTCCACCTTGGTATTATATTGAATAGAGACATCACCTTTTACTATTTCACAAAACCCTTCTTGACTGATTCTTACCATATCGCAGTCCTGGCGTTCTACCTGCAAGATTGAACGCGCACCATGGGTTAATGCTAAGGCCGCACAATCTGTGCCTGTTTCGCCACCGCCGATAATCAAAACATCCCTACCCTCAGCGCTAAGAAAATTGCCAGTCGTCAGCTGATTATCAAGCAAGCTTTTGGTCGTAGAAGTTAAAAAATCCTTAGCATAATATATTCCTGCTAATTCATTTCCAGGTAATTGTAACGTTCGTGGCTGGGAACTACCCGTACAAATCACTACAGCAGCATATTGTGTTCTGATTTCTGCCCAGCTGATATTCGTGCCAACATCTGTATTAAGACGAAATTCAACGCCAGATTTCCCTAAACCTCCGAGTTTAGACAACAATATTTCTTTGGGAAGCTTAATGTTCGGCACACCGTACATAAGCAGCCCCCCAGGCCTGTCATCTCGTTCAAATACCGTTACTTTAAACCCCATTTGATTTAAAACATTGGCACAGCCAAGCCCCGCAGGTCCGGAACCAATTATGGCCACCTTTATCTCACCCTTAGCTTGAAGATATTCTGTCGAAGTCGCTTTATACGTAAACGCTTTTGTAAAAATGTATTCCTCTAGTTCACGGTCTTCTGCCCATAATTTCAGACGCTCAGGCAAAGTAAGCCGCAAAAACGCCTCCCGTGTAACAGCAATTTTTTGTTTAGCCATTTAAATGCCTCCTAAAAATTTTTAACTGTCTTTATTATTATGTTTAGACCTTTAAAATTATATTATTTAATTATAAATGCCAATGCCAAATTTAATATTCCTGCGGCGATTAAGGTTTGAATAACGCCAAATATTTTTTTCTTGACTGCTATAAAAGCCAACGTTAATACCAATAGCCCGGACAAGTCAGTAGAAGCAAGACTATTAGGTATTTTTTGAGTATTCCAAATAGCTAAAGTGAAAAACATAACACCGGCTGAAGCAATCAAGCCAATAACTGCAGGCCGTAATCCATTTAAAATACCACGAATAGCCCCCACGTCACCATATTTAGTTAAAAGTTTCGCTAAGCCTATCATAATTATAAACGATGGTGTTACAAAACCTAATGTAGCCACAATTGCCCCACCTAGGCCAGCAATTTTAGTCCCTACAAAAGTAGCCGCATTGATGCCAATAGGTCCTGGTGTCATTTGTGATATGGCAAACACATCCAAAAATTCAGGCATCGTGAGCCAATGGTGCAGCTCAATAACTTGGTGCTGAATAAGTGGGACGGAAGCATATCCGCCACCTACGCAAAAAACTCCCACCCAGCAAAAACTACAAAATAATAGCCAATAAATCAAGATGATTACTCCCCTCAATCATATTTTTTATCCTGCAAGAGAAACAATCCTATGAGTGCATCTACTAAAACTATATACATCATATTGAAATTAAAAAAGTAATTAGCCAAAAAAGTTCCTATAGTAATAACAATAGGAAACGCAACCCTTTTCTTCCATTGTTTTTTTAGCAAATCATACATTACTTGCAAGATTAAAGCTGTAGCACCACACTGCATTCCTTTGAGAACAAGCTGTACATAATGATTAGTTGCGAAAAAGCTATAAAAATAAGACACTATTGTTAGGATAATAAGTGGTGGTAAAACAGTAGCCAATGTAGCGCAAAAAGCACCAGACATCCCCGCCATTTTGTATCCCATGATAATGGCAGAATTAACTGCAACTACACCTGGTGCCGACTGCGCCACGGAAACCATAGTCAACGTTTCTTTATCATCAAGCCAATGATACTCATCAACAAATTTTGCTTTTAGTAATGGTACTATAACAAACCCACCACCTACAGTAAAAGCACTGATTAAAAATGTGGATTTAAAAAGTTTCCAGTAAAAATCTTTATCACAAATCATTTTCTGTTCCAAGCCAATCCTCCCATCATTACGCCCTTATATTATAGCAGATTTCAAAAATAAAAACGTTAGCAAAGTTAACTTCGCTAACGTTTTTCACATAATATTTACTTAATATATTTAACTTCTAGCTTATCAAAAGTTCCGTCAAAGGTCTTTTCTTCCATGAACATATTTATATAGTTGAGAAAAATTTGGTCACCTCGTTGTAACAAGATGCCAAAATCATTTTTAGTAAAAGGTTTCTCAATTAAAGGAGCCGCCAATTTATTATTATCACGTACATAACGTCTTGCTTCCATCGTTTCAGTAATCATAACATCAGCTTTTCCTGCTGCTATGAGCCCTGGTATTTCGGCATTTTGTGTATGTATTATTAATGTGCATTGAGATAAATTAGCTTTAGCAAATTTTTCATTAGTTCCACCGGGGTTAACCATAACTTTAACTGTTTTTTTGTCTAAGTCAGCAAGAGAATTGTATTTTTTAGCATCAGCTTTACGGCACAAAATTGTTTTACCAAATACCAAATAGCCTTTAGACATAGCCATAGTTTTTTCTCTGGCAAAAGTTCTGGTAATACCACACATGGCAACATCAAATTTCCCAGCCAAAGTATCTGCTGTTAATGTCTTCCATGTGGTGGGCACCCACTGAACCTTAACCCCTAAAGATTGAGCCAACATTTCTGCCGCTTCAACATCGAAGCCCTCATACTTTTCCGTTTTTTTGTTAAAATATGACATAGGTTTGTAATCACCCGTAGTCCCCACCATTATATAACCCCTTTCTACAATGGTGTCCAATTTGCTTTCTGCTGCTTCTGCCCTAACTCCCACACTGCAAACTCCTACTACGAATACCGCCATAACTACCTGCAGCACAATCTTCCATATCTTTACCATACTACCATCCTCCTCTACTTATTCTTGCTTTTCTATTATAAAGCAAGAAATATGTCGTGACAATAGAACTTATTTTGGTTTTGTGTTAACCTAGCCATTTGACAGTCTATTTTTTTTGCTATAAACTTCAAGGTAAACCACATTTAATTTCTAGTTAACGAAGGGGTAGATACATGAATAATCAAACTAATGTCAGAGAATTAACAACGATTGCACTTTTGACTGCTTTTATTACGGTAAGTGGTGCCTTAAAATTACCAGGCTTTTTTCCTGGCACTGAATTTCAATTATCTGCTCCCATTGCGGTAGCCATATGCGGAATTTTTGGTATAAAAAAATACCTAATAGCTGGCATTTTATCCAGTATATTAGGCCTGATTTTGGGTACACAAATTATTTTTAGCGTAGCAATCGCTATGATTTTTAGAATTGTTGTCGCTGCGATATTCTATTTCTCCGGAGATAGTAAATTGTTTTACATTATATCCGGTCCTTTAGGTACTTGTACAGCACGTCTTTGTATGAGTGTCATTGTGGGAAAAGCAGCTGTTGTTCTTATTATAGCCGCCCTGCCTGGAATGATTTATACAGCACTAAGTGCTGGATTTATAGCTGTAATTTTAAAGCGCATCGCACTGGCAACCAATCTGAAAACAACGACAAATTAAATAGTTATCTAAAAAGTTGGTATATGTATATATGCCAACTTTTTAAATTTGCACCTTATTCTGAATTTTTTTAAGTCTCAAAACTAACATTCCGGCCGAAAATAAAATTCCTATAATAAGCCCTTGCCAATAACCATAAGGACCTTGTCCTACATATACATCCAAAAAAATACCTAGGGGCAGACAAATCACCCAATAGGCCACCAGTGAAATATAAAAGGGAACCTTTACATCTTTGTACCCACGCAAAATACCTTGTATAGGTGCAGCAGTAGCATCTAGTAACTGGAAAAAAGCCGCATAAAATAAAAAGTGCTCTGTCAATGCTAAAATATATCCCTCTGCACCGTATAGCCTGCCGATGTATTCACGAAACAGCACCAACAGTGCAACGAAACCCATAGCTATGCACCAATTAGAAATGATACCCGTCCTGCCGTAAGCAACCGCTTCGGCATAACGCTTACCTCCTACTTCTGTACCTACTAAGATTGTAAGAGCCAATGAAAAACTCAAGGGCAGCATATATAATAAACTCGTAAAGTTCAAAGCAGCTTGATGAGCTGCTATTGTTTCTGTGCCAAACTTAGCCATAAAAAAGGCTACTACACCAAAAATACTGGTTTCAAAAAAGATAGAGGTTCCCATAGGTATCCCAATACTCAAATGCTCTTTGATCCTTTTCCAACTAAGCACATACCAAGCAAAAATTTTGTAATTCTTTAAAATGGAAAACTTCTTAATCAAAACTATAAAGGCCAACAAAACAAGCCAGCAAGTAATTGCTGTAGCATATCCAGCGCCTACTCCACCCAAGCGTGGTGCTCCAAATTTACCGAAGATCAAAATGTAGTTTAAGCATACATTGACAGGTAATGTCAAAAGAAAAAGTCGCATTGTCATACGTGTAAAACCCATCGTGTCTACAAAAGAACGTAAAATAGTAGCGATAAATAAAGGAATAATACCCAAAGATATAGCTTGTAAGTAATCTATGGCTATGCTACGTACAACAAGCGTTAGTGACAATAAATCAAAAATACGTGGCAAAAACATATAACCACTAATAATGACTAACAGCCCAATTACAATCGCCAGAAATATACCATTAAAAACAACTTTTGGTAAGTCTTGTTCATTTTCTTCTCCTCGTAAATGAGCAATAATAGGAACCAAGGCCAGTAATATACCATTAATTCCTGTAAAAATCGGCATCCATAAATTAGCTCCCATGGCAACACCTGCTAAATCGTTTGCTCCAGCATTGCCACTCATAACAGTATCAAAAAAATTCATACCTACAATCGCTAATTGAGTTATAAAAATAGGTATCATTACAGCCAAAATATTGTGTAACTTGTTTTTAAAATCCTTAGGTAAGACTAGCATTTAATCCCTCGTTCCTATATTCTCAAATCATTGTATCTCATATAAAATTTTACCGCAAGGAAAGAACAGGCTCTTTTTCTTTTATTGTCTCTAAATATGCTATACCCTTTCACTATCATACTCAAATTATTGAAAACAGAAAGAAATATCCTTGCAAAAAACATCTATAAAATATATGATTTTATTATATGGATTAAGAACTGAATCACAGCAAACAGAAAAAGGAGCTCTTTATGAAAAAGTTATTTGTTATTGGAATAGGTGGTAATGTTAGCAAAGCTAATATTGAAGTACATGATGTGCAATTTATTATTGCTGAGACACTCAGCGATACATACGATATCTTAAAAAGGGATTGGTATGGTAATAGCCTCCACATAGATGGCTATAAAATACTTGATGGTATAGACGGATATAGGATACAACTAGAATCATATCCACAACAAACTGAACTGAATTTATTTTTTATTAATATGGGCGGTTACGTAAAAGATTGTTTTAATGAAATGCATGAGTTTAGTTTATTTGCAGCAGTTACTGAAAGCGAAGCAAAAGAAAAAGCCAAAGAACAATTACTAAAACATGTATCTGATCTTCACATAGATAATATTTGTAATGTAAAAGATTGTCTCAAATTTGCCGACGGCGGAAAAAACTATATACATATCATACCTGAAACAAAATCTTATAATATGCATCCTGATTGGAGTGGCTATATTAAATTAAAATAAAAAAGTTATCAACCTAACTTTAAAGACTAACATGAGGTGAGGAATGGGAAAAAATAGTAAAACAACTGCCTATTTTTCGGCAGTAATATATGCTTTAATTATAGGTTTATCTTTTTTATTTGTTAAAATGGCTTTATCCGTTACAGATCCGCTAACAGTCTTGGCACATCGCTTTACAATTGCTTTTCTAATATTACTTATTGCTTCGTTATTTGGCTGGGGGAGAGTAAAACTCTCTGCAAAAGATGTTCTTTATATTTTACCTATTTCACTTTTTTATCCCACATTTTTCTTCGCTTTTCAGATCTTCGGCTTAGTCTACATTTCATCTTCAGAAGCTGGGATTATTCAAGCTATTATCCCTGTTTTCACTATGATTTTGGCATCCATTTTTCTCAAAGAAACTACTAGTTCGTTACAAAAAATAGCCTTATCCTTATCTGTTTTAGGTGTAATTTATATATTTTTTATGCAAGGGATCAGTTGGAAATCAGCAAATTTTATCGGCATTGTCTTAATTATGTTTTCCGCACTTTCTTCCGCCTGTTATAATGTAATGGCAAGAAAAATAACTAAAAAATACAGATTAATTGATATCACCTATGTTATGACCACAATTGGCTTCATAAGTTTTAATATCTTATCTGTAACTGACCATTTAATAAAAAACACCCTTGATAGTTATTTTGCTCCCTTTATGAATACTACATTTGTTATTTCCGTCTTATATTTGGGGATATTATCTTCACTTTTAACATCATTGCTCTCAAATTACACTCTATCTAAAATCGCTGCCTCAAAAATGAGTGTATTTAGTAATTTAGCGACTCTAATAACCGTAATTGCAGGAAGCGTCTTTTTACACGAACAGATTGAATACTATCACATAATTGGAGCAGCTATGATTATTTTGGGAATAATTGGCATTAACTTTTTAGGTCACAAAACCACTATTAATCAAAACTAGTTATCCTTATTAATTTGTAAAGCCAAAAAGCTTCAGGGGTTTAAAACCCCTGAAGCTTTTTATACTTTATCCGGATCATTGATTTTAAGCTTTTTTTGCCAATAACGTGAATATACAGCCCCTAGTGGATTATGGGCTAACACCCTATCTTTAACGGCTAAAACCGTCACAGGCCCATTACAATTAGCATTAAAGATACTATCATGCCCTACACACAAACCAATAGAAATAAAAAATTCTACGCCCTTTTCATTCAAAAACTTAGCTTGATATTTGGGATTGCACATGGCCTCGTGTTCCTTATCCGGGTCTACCTGTTTCAAGTCAAATTCCGTTTTGGCAAAGCTGCAATTTTTACAACAAACTGAATACACTTCAAAAAATTGAGAAAAATATCTGCTAATATACTTTGCTTCTTCTTGCAACCCAATGCAAAAAGTCATACCAATTTTTTTGTAACCCATTTTCTTAGCAAACTCGGCAGTTTCTTCCAACCTAGTAAGCTTATTATAATAGGTTGCCTCCACATAAGCAGCCGCCTGCATTATCTTTTTCTCTTCTGCAGTATACGAATCCCGGACTTCTGCTTCAGGCACACCCGTACAATTAACTCCCTTGGTATAACAAGCATGGGTAGGACATTCAGCACAATGACACTTCACTTAGCAGCACTCCTTTCGGTACTCTTTTATTATTTATACATTTCTAAAGGCTCAGGGCCATAGTCATTAGACCCCAAAGTTCCTTTACCAAACAGCACATATAACTTAAATCCTATACTTATTAACGCAACTAAGAAAATACTCAACATACCACTTAAACCAAAGCTCATACCCATTAGCCCCATACTGAAAATCATTATGGGCTCAACGACAAAAGAAATATGAGCATTTATCACAACTGCTGATTTTAAGAATTAGTAATGTGTCGATGAATATATTTTTGCATAATATAGTTAGCTATTGCATCTTTTTCGGGCATGTCAGGAACAGCCTCATCCAACGTGGATACAAAATCCAAACTACTAGAAAAATAATAAGCTTTACCGCCAAAGTATCCTAAGGCATACGGTTTCACACAAGGTTCTAATAAATTTCGTCCCATAAATTCCGACGGCGTAGCTAGACCCATAAGATTTAATAATGTCGGAGCTAAATCCTCTTGGCTAGCATAATCATTAGTCATTATATTATCCAAAGGCACTAAATTTTTGCTAACAAAAATCATCAGTATAGGAGCAATACTTTGTTTATCTTTTTCATTCTGCACTATTTCCTTATACTCACCACCAGAATGTGGATTATGGTCAGAAGTAATAACAAATAGAGTTTTATCGTCCATAAGACCACGTGCATTAGCCTCTTGGAAAAATCTTTTGAGAGTATTATCAACCCAATACATACCACAAATAGTAATATAACCATTATCACGCACCGTTGGCGGCATATTGTCATAGGCAATACCGTAATAAGGATAAGGTTGATGCATATCCAAAGTTTTAACAGCTAAAAACAGCTTTTTATCCCTGTTTGCTTCCAAAAGCCGCAAGGTTTCATCATACATAACATCGTTATGAAACCCCCAACCACTTGCCCCCGTATAACCTTGCGCTGCCAAATCCTCCTTGGCATAATATTCGTTCATACCAAATTGTTGAGGATATTCTCGATACTCATTATCATAATAACGACTTGATGCATTAAGGAAAATCCCTTTCCACCCATTTGCCTCGGCAACTCTATAAATTGAGCTCTGTTTAGTCCCTGACAAATCTCCATCATAAATTAATTGAGAACGAAATGTGCTATTTAAACCTTGAGTAGTTGGAAGGGATGAAGAATAATAATTAGATAGATGCGGATATTGCTCCAACAGACTATCTAAGAAAGGTGTAGCCTCAGCCGGTATTTTTTTATTATAAAAATGCGCATAATCTCTATGTACCGACTCTAATACTAACATTACAACTCTATCATACTTAGCAACATTGGGCAATTTATGTATAGGTGCCGGCAATACACCAAGTTCCATCAAAACTTTTTTGTCTTTTTCTGTCAAGACACGTTCTTTGTATTGAAGTGGGTTTTTTACTACTTTATCTGTATCAAAAAAAGCTTTGTGCAAAAAATTAACACCGATGGGCATAGCCACCATATTGCGGATTTCTTGTCTGGGTTTTTCTAAATCTGCTTCCAAATCTAGTCCGGCTACTTTGTCTATAGCCAAATATACGGCGCTTGTCGAAAGCAAATACGACAAATTCAATGCCAACCCAAAAACAATGAGGCAAAGCAATGACCAAGTAAAATTCGGCTTACGTTTTTTTTGTGACCTGACTCTAAACAAAAGTATTAATACTAGCACTAACCCCGCTAAAATCGCCAATTTCCACCAAACTATAGTAGCAACAATACCTTGAAATGCATAGACATTTAAATTCTTAAAAAACACGCTCTCCACATGCATTGACGTTGTCCAAAAATACAAACCATCAAAAACAATTACCAAACAAGTGAAAATGTAAACTAAAAAATAAATAGTTTTCATGCCTGTATTAGGCCAGTGATGGTAACACATAGCAACTAACAATATTATAGCTACATTATTGAAAACCCCGGCAAAAAGAGACAGCATAGTTAAAAATCCAACATCAAGTTCCAAATAACCTATAATAAAAAACCCCTCAACAAGATAAAGGAACCCTACTATCACTACAGGAAAATAGCGTTGTATTCTATCAGGTATGCGTTTCCGATTAAAATAAAGCATTAAAATAATACCCAAAATACAGGTATCTCGCAAAAAACCATTTATGGCATTTACCCAACATTCGTTTTCCGGGAATGGCACAACACCTTGCAGGAATTGCCAAGCTCGCGCATACTCCAAACCAAAACAAATTATGAGTGTAAGTCCAATTACTAAAGACTTTTTCACTCTAACCCCACCTTACGATATGAAATTTAAAGGCCGTTCCAGCAAATTAATATCCAAAGGCGATGAAACCAAAGAATCACCGTCTAATTCAGCAACAAAATTATCTACATTAGAACGAATTTTAACACTCTTAGCAGGAATGATTTCTACTGTTTTGTCTAAGCTCAGAAGGTCCGTAGCCAAAAGGGCCGCATAACGTAAAAAATCTGCGCGCTTACTTCCCGTGAACATGCAGACATGTAATGTAGGCGCTGACAAAGAACCACCATTCACCAAAGAAAATCTCCCTGCATAATAGCGGCTTTTAGCAACAATAACAGATGAGGCATCACGCCATTTTCCATCATTATCAATCATAACTTGAAATTTATATTGCCAATTACGCATCAAAAGTTCTTTACGTACAAGTTCTGATCCTTGACGTACATAGGCAAATTTAGATAAATATTTTTTTTCTTTCTCAGTCACACCATGTACTACCAACGAATCCACACCAATCCCTGCTACCGTCAAAAAAATACGGTCGTTAGCTTTTCCCAACCATATCGGTGTAATAATTCCTTTCAAAGTTCGTCTCAACCAGCGTTGTGGATCAGCGTTTTGTAACAATTCCTTCGCTACTAAATTAACTGTACCAGCAGGGAAAACACTTACGTAAGGCCAATAATTGTTTTCTACAAAAGTTTCAACTAAGGCTCTTAAAGTTCCGTCCCCACCTGCTACTACCACCCAGTCTACCTTTTCCTCACAAATTTGCCTACCAACCACCTGTATTTGCTCAAAAGTAGTTAAAGAGACCTCTTTTACTATTCTTACGCCCAAAATACACCGTAAACTAGCAGTAACTTCACCAATACGTTGTTGCATATCTCCAAAAAATTGGTGACACCCGGCTTTAGAATTATATACAATAATTATTTTTTTAAATTTTTCTACATTTACTCTCTCGCGCAACACTTTAATTCTCTCCCGCTCTATAACTAATATACCCATTTTTTACGTGAAACATAGTTCCATACAACAACAATACAGCTGGCAAATACCTTAGATAGCATAACAGGCCACTGCAAAAATCCCACGAAGACTAACATTAGCATGAGATTAAACAAAAGTCCTATACTAGAAACCAAAAGAACCAAAGTTAACTCTTTAACTCTTTGATAGCGAGTTCCGCTATCAAAGACCCAAATATTAGTCATAATATAATGACAAATTGTTGAACAAAAAAAAGCCAAGGTTGTGGAAAACAAATAATTCCAGTGCCACTGCACGCCAAAAAGATAGAACAACCCCCATTCAATCAAAGCAGCTGTTCCACCAATAGATAAATATATTAATATTTTTATTTTTTCATTGTTTGAGTAATCAAACCCCATTATTTTCTTAGCCATGGATACATTATAACACAGATATGGAGCTATACGCTATTGGCTATTTATCTGCTTACCGGCCTTTTATAAAGCAGGCATGTATTAGAGCTGTCCATAAATAATAAAACACTCTTTTAACAAAAAAATGGGCAATTAGTTGCTCAGACAACAACATTTTATTTTAATAAATGATATATTACAATAACTACCACACCGGGAATACCAAAAAAACCGGCAATAAGAGCGGAAATTATATTAATTGGAATATGAAATGCAAATATTCCGCCCACTAAGTTGAGAAGCCATAACATAATTCCACCAATAACGCCATTCCAAACAAAAGAAAGCGAAAGTGAGAAAAACTGCACTACTAAATACAAAACTACAAGAGCTATGGCCCAAGGAATTAATGCTTCCATTTTTACTACCACCTTTCACATATTTCTTCTGTTTTCTAGAGCTTTAGATAAAGTCACTTCGTCTGCATACTCTAAGTCACTACCTACGGGCAAACCATGAGCAATACGACTTACAGTCACTCCAATAGGCTTTAATAAGTGTGCCAAATACGTAGCCGTAGCTTCACCTTCAACATCAGAATTCGTCGCAACTATAACTTCTTTGATTTCCCCTGACTGCAAACGCATTAAAAGTTCTTTTATTTTTAATTGTTCAGGTCCCACGCCGTCTAAGGGCGATAAAACGCCATGAAGAACGTGGTACAACCCTTTATAACCTCGACTACGTTCCATTGCCATTAAATCCTGTGGTTGCTCAACCACGCAGACCACACTTCTGTCGCGTTCTTTATCACTGCAAATATCGCATAAATCGCTATCACAAAGATTGAAGCAACAAGAACAAACCCTTATTTGTTCTCTAGCATTAATAAGGGCATCTGCCAACTCTCGTACATCTTCAGCAGGCATATCAAGGACATGGTACGCTAAACGTAAAGCTGTTTTAGAGCCAATTCCCGGTAAACGCCGCAATTGTTCATGCAACCTAGCCAAAGGTTTTATCATTCGCATAAAATTCCTCTTATTAGAGCATACCGCCAGGTAATTTCATACCGCCGGTTACTTTGCTCATTTCTTTCTCTGTCATTTCGTCAATTTTACGCATGCCTTCATTAACAGCTGTCACTATCAAGTCTTGCAACATTTCTACATCTTCCGGATCTACGGCTGCAGGATCTATTTTGATGCTAGTCAGTTCTTTTTTACCATTTACCACCAATGTTACTGCGCCGCCGCCAGTAGTAATCTCCATAGTACGTGTTTTTAGCTCTTCTTGCAATTTTAACATATCAGCCTGCATTTTTTGTACTTTTTTCATCATGCCTTGCATATTATTCATTCCACCATTAAACATTGTATAATCCTCCTAGAAGTTTTTTCACCTTCATTGTATCAAAAAAGACTTGAATATAAAAGCAGTTTAATATTTCTTCACCGTTCCCCCAAAAACATCCAGTGCAGATTTTACCGCTTTTGGTTGAGTTTTTCTAACCGGTGGTTTATCTGCTTGAATTTGTTTAGGTTCATTATCTTTCATAAGCACACAATTTAATGCTACAGCATGACCTACCAAACCACTTAGAATTTCTTGAATAAATCCCTTGTAATCCGTTCTTTCCAGTCGTTCCTTAGACATCATAGTACTAAGCCCTAAGGTCAAGACCTGCCCATCATAACTAATTACTTTCCCCAGCTCAGCATATACCAAAACTGTTCTTTTCTTCTTATTAGCCAAAGTAGCGCATAAATTTTTCCATAAAGCCACACCGTTTTCGCTAGGCACGACCTTTATGTCATTCACTATTGGCTGAACTTGCTGTGCAGGCTCAGATTCAAATTCTTGGTCCTGTTCAGGTTCGAACTCTTGTTCCTGCTGATGTTCTGAAACAAAAGTAATATTTTGCTCCTGTGGTCTTACTTCTGCCGTCAAAGTCGAATGTCCCGGTGTCGTAGGCGCTGCTCCAACTGTGCTTAATTTAGGTGCCTGCTGCCCAGACACTTTGGTTTGTGGCGCCACTTGACCGCCTGCCAACTGAGCTTCCAATTGAGCTACTCTAGCTGCTAATGCTTCTAGTGAATCCCCTTGAATCCTGCACAAATCAAATATGCACATTTCCGCCACTATTTTTTCTCTTGCAGAAAGTTTTATTTCCTCCATGGTTTGATGCAAACGACTGGTTGCCGCCAAAATACGTTCAGTAGTATACAACGGCGCCAACGCAGACAAAGCTTCCGCTGTATCTGTTAAATATATGTCCTCATAAGAAGCATCCGCTTTGTACAGTAAAAGTGCCCTTAAATACTCTGCCAGCTCCAAAATAATCTGCTTAACATCTTTACCTTGAGCACTAAGTTCACTCATGCTTTGCAAGGCTGCAGACAAATCGCCTTTGCCAATAACTGTTACTAAATTACGTAACCCTTCACGGCCTACAATACCCAAAACCTGCCTTACAATATCGGCATTAACATGTTTTGACATAACCGCACACTGATCTAACAAACTCACTGCATCGCGCATACCGCCGTCAGCTTGAATTGCCATAAGACGCAATGCATCTTCATCCGCTACAATATCACTACCAACGGCGATTTTTTGTAATTGCCCAACAATATCGTCAATAGTAACTCTATGAAAATCATAGCGCTGACAACGAGAATGAATAGTTGCCGGTATCTTATGTGGTTCAGTTGTAGCCAAAATAAACACTACATGTGCCGGTGGTTCTTCCAAAGTCTTAAGCAAGGCATTAAAAGCATCCGTAGTAATCATATGTACTTCATCAATAATGTATACTTTATAACGACCATTAACCGGAGCAAAGGCAACTCTTTCCCTTAACTGACGAATTTCATCAATACCGCGATTAGAAGCCGCATCTATTTCAATAACGTCCATAGACGACCCCTGTGTAATCTGCTGACAGTTAGCACATATATTACAAGGATGTGCGGTGGGCCCTTGTTCACAGTTAAGCGCCTTAGCTAAAATCCTTGCAGTACTAGTTTTCCCTGTGCCTCGTGGCCCCGTGAATAAATAGGCATGGGCGATCTTACCAGACTCCAAGGCATTAGTTAAGGCTGTTTTTATATGTTCTTGTCCCACAAGTGACTCAAAGTCCTGTGGCCGCCAAGTACGGTATAGTGCAACATAACTCATATTTTTCTCCTTTACATCCAATGTCTCGTGCGAAATGTTCTGTATAATAATAAGGCAATTATAGCCATAATGGCAAGAACTAAAGGATAGCCCCACGGTGAATTAAGTTCCGGCATAAATTTGAAATTCATACCATAAACACCGGCAATAAAGGTTAATGGTAAAAATACAGTAGAAATTAATGCTAAAGTTTTCATAATCTCATTAGTTCGTATATTAAGATTATCCATATTAAGTTGAATGATACCATTAGCATTATCTGACGCTATTTCACACGCTTCATCTAATTGATAAATATGATCCTTTAAATCTTCAAAATAAGGGTCAATTCCCTCGGGAAAGAAATCCACTTTATCATCGCTAAGCTTAGTCATAATCGTCTTCATGGGCCAGATAGCATGCCTTGCGGCCGTAATATCATGTTTAAGTCCTGACAACACCCCTCGCTCCAAAGCAGTATCATTAGCCAGAAGTCTTTTTTCTGTTTTTTCTAGGGAAGCTTGCAACCTTTCAATAACTACAAAATAGTTATCCACTAAATTATCTAACAGTGCATATATTACATAGCCTGGTAAAGTTTTATTGGCTTTTAGAGTAGGCAACCGTTTACGAAAACCGGCAAAGCTATCACTTGTAGTTGTTTGAAAAGTTACTAAACAATTGCCCTTCATTAAAAACACTACTTGCTCTTGATGAATACGGCCATTAGTAGCATAAAACAATCTTTTCGTCGTCACCAAAAGTGCATCATCCAATATTTCGTATTTAGAACGTTGCCGCGTATTTAAAATATCCTCTTGAAACAAAGGATGTATTTCCAAAAACGCAAAAATTTTCTTGATAGAGGTTAAGCCCGCATAACCTTGTACATCAATCCACAGTGTACTTCCAAGGGGATGCTCAGGCAACTCATCAGGAACAGTACCAAACCTTTCGGATTTTACGCCCTCACTACTAATGGTAGTTATGAGAAATTTGGAAGGTGCACTTTCATCTATGCCGACCGGTACCGGTGTCCCTGGAGCAAGTCCGGCTGTTTCAGAAATATTTGTTACTGTGTTTTCCATTTACCGTAGACCCCTTTGCCACTATTTTCTTCCTTATTATACTCTTTTTTTTATGCGCAATTCAACTAATTGAGGTATAATATGCGTATAAGGTACAACTGTGGTAATTGTAAGAGTAAATTGTAAAAGAAAATTCTATAGTAAGAGAAGGAGTGTTAGTAACCAATGAATAGTTACACTAAAGTCCTGTTGTCCACAGATTTTTCTGAGGCAGCATCCACTTTACCGGATTGTTTGTTTGCCCTTTGTCCGGATATTGAAACTGAAGTGATATTGGTACATTTTTTGGTTGAAGACGAACCCGACACCAATGCCCGCCTACAATTAGAAAATTTAGTGACGAAACTACGTCAGGCTTGTTATGAAAATGTTACTGTATCAACACCTCAACTTAAGGGGGAGGTTTTTCAAGACATTCATGAAATGGCCTTAAATAATGGCTGTGACCTAGTATTGGTAGCATCTCACGACAAAGGTTTATTACGCACCACTTTCATGGGTAGCGTTACCCTTGATTTAGCTCGCGTGTCCAACTATCCGCTTTTTATT
>JAQVYX010000021.1 GCA_029004715.1 Acidaminococcaceae bacterium
CCATGAATTTGCCTCCGCCTTGCGCAGACAACACTTTAGTTATGGCTGCCGTCAAAGTAGTCTTGCCATGATCAACGTGACCGATTGTTCCAATGTTAGCATGGGGTTTGGTTCTTTCAAATTTTTGCTTAGCCATTTTAATTCCTCCCTACGTGTTCTGTACCTTTTTTATTTTAAATATTTATGCTCTTTGGCAAATAAATGCAAAAGAAGATAAATAAAAAAACCCCGATAAGAGGTTTGATATTTTGGTGGCGGCGCACGGATTTGAACCGCGGACAGGCCGGGTATGAACCGACTGCTCTAGCCAACTGAGCTACGCCGCCTTTATAACAGTGGTGGAGCTAATGACCAGGATTGAACTGGTGACCTTATCCTTACCAAGGATACGCTCTACCGACTGAGCTACATCAGCAATGGTTGCGGGGGCTGGACTTGAACCAACGACCTTCGGGTTATGAGCCCGACGAGCTACCAACTGCTCCACCCCGCGATAAAAAGAAAAGCTAAAATTGGTGGAGAGGGTTGGATTCGAACCAACGAAGGTGAAACCGGCAGATTTACAGTCTGCTCCCTTTAGCCACTCGGGAACCTCTCCACTATGAAGTTGCGTTGAAATTTGGAGCTGGCAAAAGGAATTGAACCCTCAACCTACTGATTACAAGTCAGTTGCTCTACCAATTGAGCTATGCCAGCGTCTCTTCAGCAACGTGATTAGTATATCGGATGAACATCAAGTTGTCAATACTTTTTTATGGAAATCAGTAATAATTTTTACACTTACAGGTAGAAGTACCAAATAGTAACAACTGCCAACACAATTCTATAAACCGCAAAAGAAGTCAATGTGTACTTATTTAGGAAGCTCATAAACCAAACAATAGAATAATAGGCAACAATAAAAGCAACCACAAAACCTATGGCCAACATTTGTAAATCACCTATATTAAGCAACTTAATATTTTTTAGCAGCTCATAAAAACAGGCAACGAACATAATAGGTACAGCCAAAATAAAGGAGAAATCCGCAGCTGCTTTTCTTGACACCCCCACAAAAAGTCCTCCACTAATAGTAGATCCGCTGCGAGAAAAACCGGGCCACAACGATAAAAATTGAAAAAAGCCTATAAGTGTAGCTTGTTTTATAGATATTTTATCTACATCTTGTACTAAATATTCCTCATGTCCCTTGATATAACGTTCCGCACCCCACATGAGAATAGCACCTAAAATTAAGCCAATAGCCACTGTAAACGGCGAAAACAAGTGTTCTTTAATAAAAGAGTGCACTAGATAAGCAAATAGCATGGTAGGCACGATTCCTGCCGTTATGTGAATACCGCTTAGGCCTTTATTAGCCTGCCAGCCTTCTTTTGTAAGAAAATGTAAAAACTTCTCCTTATACAAAACTAAAACTGACAAAATAGCTCCCAATTGAATAACTATTTCAAAAATAGTGGCTAAATTACCCTCAAATCCTAAAATATGCCCAACGATAATCATATGTCCTGTAGACGAAACAGGTAAAAATTCTGTAAATCCTTCCACTATGCCAAGTACTACAGCTATTAAATCTTGACTCATATTACCTAGTCACATCCCTCTTTATATCTTTTTTTGTGATAAAAACAATTTCCATGCAATATTAACGCTAGGAAATTACATAATTATAAAACAATATTTTAAAAAAAGCCATACACATTCATAAAAAAAGGCACTCCCGAAGGAATACCTTATTACGTTTATTTTAATCACCAAAAGTAATCCCTATATGCCTGCCTGCTCGAATAATATCAGAATCAACAGGTACTAAATGTGGCTTGGAAGCAACCATTGAAATAGGAACTATCGCTATCTTATTACTCATAAGTGCCACCATTGTATTATAATTCCCTTGTATAAACGCTTCTGTAGCGGCCACACCATACCTAGTAGCCAATACTCTATCATAGGGTGTAGGCGATCCACCACGTTGTAAATAGCCTAACACTGTGCAGCGTGACTCAACACCCGTACGTTCCTCAATATCCCGTACAAGCTTTTCTCCTACTCCGCCTAGGCGAATAGGTTCAAAGCTGTCTTTAACCATTCTAGCGACCGTCATTTCGCCGTCAATAGGTCGTGCCCCTTCTGCAACTACTATAATGCTGAAATTTTTCCCGTTTTCCTGACGTTCCTTAACTTTAGCCAGTACTGAATCAATATTATAGGGGATTTCCGGTATCAATATACAATCAGCACCCCCGGCAATTCCTGAATGCAAGGCAATCCAGCCCGCATAACGCCCCATTACTTCCAAAGCCATAACACGATGATGCGACTCTGCAGTCGTATGCAATCTATCCAAAGCTTCCGTGGCCATAGCAACTGCGGTATCAAAGCCAAAAGTCCTCTCCGTTACCGGCAAATCATTATCAATAGTCTTAGGGACTCCCACGACTTTAACGCCACATTCACGACTAAGCTGAGCGGCGATATTTAAGCTACCGTCACCACCAATAACGATAAGTCCATCAATACCTTGATCTTGTATATTTTTCACTACGGTTTCTCGCATGTCTTTATAAAGAAGTTCGCCTTTGCTATCTTTCCCGACTACATAATGAAAAGGATTATCACGATTAGTTGTGCCCAAAACTGTACCACCAATAGGCAATATACCTGAAACATCTTTGGAAGTCATGAGCTTCATATTATTCGTAATAAGTCCATGGAACCCATTAGCAATCCCATACATTTTGTAGTTATTATGTTCTGCTGTTCTTACAACTGCAACTATAACCGCATTCAAGCCAGGGCAATCACCTCCACCGGTAAGAACGGCCATTCTACCCTTTGGCTTAATCATATTATCACCTCTAACATTCCACATTCCAAATTTTCATACCTTCTGACTTTACGCGAATAGATGCCGTACCATCAAATTTATCATAGCAAAGAATATCATTATCAACATAACCGGGCCAAGCAACTACGAGCGTAAAACTTTTACCCAATTCATGTAATAAAGTTTCTACGTCAATATGCAAGACAGGAACAAAAAATGTTTGCACTCTATCTAAAAGAATAACATCAGAATTGTAACTAGCTAAAATTTCCCGCATAATTGCAGGGGCTTTTTTCTGTCTTTCGGCTGGCAACAGCTCCAAAAATCCCTCAGTAATTAATAAACGGCAATCAACATAGTCCCAACCCTTAATATCGGCTGCCTCTCGTAGGACTTTGCTCTTACCGCTTCCTGGTTTTCCAGCAACAATCAGAACTTTGCTTTCTGCATCTTGCAGGCTTGCTACTTCTTTTACGAAATCCTCTACCTGGCTCATGTTTTAGCCCTCCCTAAAATTTCTTTACTACTATACTACTATCCGCACTAACAATATTGTAAATATTCGTCATAGACATCCCAAATTCCTCTAAAAAATAAACACCATCCGGAAATACCCAAATGATGTTTTCTATATGTTACATATCTATCAATTTTTCTCTGTTTTAGCTAGGCTATGAGAAAATCTTTCTTTGGGATTCATGGCTATTAATCCATTATAAACATTACGCAAATCAGTAGTATCTTCCCGTGAACTAAGGAATTTCTCTAATTTACGTTTAACTCTTTGCAGTGCATTATCAATAGACTTAATATGACGCCTCAACTCTTCCGCAATTTCTTGGTAAGACTTTCCATCCAAATAACGCCGCAAAACTTCCCATTCTAATTCACTAAGTATGTTGTTCATTTCTTTTTCAATATCAATAAACTCTTCCTTACTAATTACCATGTCTTCAGGATTAATAACTTTTACACCGGAAATAACATCTAGTAAGGTTCTATCTGAGTCCTCTTCATAAATCGGTTTATTTAAAGATACATAAGAGTTTAACGGAATATGTTTTTGACGCGTAGCCGTTTTAATAGCCGTGATAATTTGTCTGGTAATACACAATTCTGCAAAGGCTCTAAACGATGCCAATTTATCGTTTCGAAAATCGCGAATTGCCTTGTACAAACCAATCATGCCCTCTTGAATAATATCTTCTTTTTCGGCTCCTATAAGAAAATAACTTCTTGCTTTGGCGCGTACAAAGTTGCGATATTTTTGCAACAAATAATCCTGAGCCATCAGGTTATTGTGTAATTTCACGTCTGTTGCAATTTCCTCGTCCGTCATATCTGCAAAAATCTCATAGGGATTTTTTAATTGCACTTTTGGGGATTGGTCCAACATGAAATTCAACTCCTTTTTTCAGGATTCAAATACCTGTCTGCACTATATTCGTCTAGCATTAATTATACCTTGTAGTATAATTACCGTCAATGTAAAATAGCTTTTTCCCGCATAAGCACTTAATTTATGCTTATCCCTTTTTATTTAGTCAGTGCTGCTCTTTGGCGAACCACCTCATAAAGCAAAATAGCCCCTGCTGCTGAAGCGTTTAAAGAAGATATTCCGCCACTCATAGGTATCTTTACCAACAAATCGCAGTTCTCCTTCACTAAGCGTCCCAAACCTTTGCCTTCAGCTCCAATAACCAAAACGATTGGTCCTGTAAGGTTGCCTTTAAAATAATCTACGGTTCCTTCCATGTCAGCTCCCACAACCCAAAATCCCTTAGCCTTAAGCTCTTTAATAGTTTGTGTTATATTGCCAATTTTTACTGTAGGAACATATTCTACTGCCCCAGCAGAAATTTTCGCAACAACGGCGTTAAGTGGGCAGCTACGACGCTGAGGCATTAGTATGCCATGTACACCTGCAGCATCAGCAGTCCTAATAAGGGCTCCTACATTTTGAGGATCCTGTAATTCATCTAAAAGCAAAAGAAAAGGCTCCTGCTCTTTATTACGCGCTTTTTCCAGTACTTCTTCCAGCTCATAAAACCGCACAGGCGCACCTAAAGCTATAACGCCTTGATGACGCAGCCCTTGCGACATTTGATTTAATTTTTCGATTTTAACAAATTCTACTAAAAGACCCTGCGCCTTAGCCGAATTAACAATTTCGCTAATACTTCCGCCTTTTATACCGTCTTGCACCAAAAGCTTGTTTATGGAACGCCCACTCCGCAAAGCTTCTGTAACAGAATTGCGTCCTACAATAATTTCATCAGACATTTTTCCCACCTATTTTAACTTCGTATTTCCAATCTTTTCAAAATTACAAGTACTAGTATTTTTTTGCAATGCTGCCAATCTTCCGCAAGACATTGCCCCTTCATGACAAATTCCCTGTGTTATACAACTTGGACCGGCATTTTCAAATAAAACCGGCGCTATTTTTTTAACTTCCACCAGCATTCTTTCAGCCAAAGTTCTTATTTCCCATTGAGCCCTGTTACAACAACGCAATTCAAAAAAATGGTGTAATGCCCTAGCGTTCATGGTCACCACCAGTTTCGTTTCAGCTGCGTTCGGTAAAATATAGCGGGCATCTTCAGCCGGCACTCCCATTTCAGTCCATTCCGTATACAAACATTGTATCTCTTTATTTATAGCTTCAAATTTCGCCTTAGCCTCTGGTCTTGAGCTTATGCTGGGGGGAATAATAGTTTCGAAATTATGTTCTTTCACATAGCGTTGAGATTGTTGTTCATAAGAAGCTATGCGATGACGCACCAATTGATGTGTTAGTACTCTAGATACTCCCTCAATAGCGAAAGTGAAACTAACATGTTCCAATGTGGAAAAATGCCCCATTGCAACAAGTTTACGTACTAATTTTTCAGCTTGCGCATCACTTATTTTTTCTTCCAATTCAGCTGCGCCAATAGGTGAGTAACACAATCTAGCACTCATAGCCACTGTTTTTTCCGGTTCAGGAGTATATCTTAATAACTTTACCTCCACTGTATTCACCTCTATTATTTTAAAGAAGAGCAAGCTCTCCACTATTTATTTTTCTTATCCTGCATTGCCTTTTGAATAACAGCAAAGGATTTGTCCAAAAAATCCCCTAAGCGTTCTTCCTGTTCACTTAAAAACAACCAACCTACCAATGCTTCCCACGCTGTTCCCTGCCTGTATTCCCGCACACTAGCGCTTTTGGGTACAGTTGATTTGGTATTACGGCCACGGCGAGCAATTGTAGCTTCTTCAGGGGTAAGTTCCTCCGTTAAAATGTCCATGGCCTTAGCCTGCATAACTGCAGAAACCATTTGCGCTCCTAAATTGTGCAATACCCGTACTTGTGCAGATGTAGGTAAAAGACGCATTCGCACATATAGAGAAAATACGGCATCACCAATATAGGCCAAAATAACAGGATTTAATTGTTTTGGATCCTGTAAAAGTGTTAATTCCTGTCCACAAGCAGCCAAAGCCTGTTTTTTTATAACACTATACTGCTCAAATTTCACTGTCTTCGCCACCGCACTCCCTGAGGCGTATCCTCTAACACAATTCCCATTTCCGTAAGCTGATTGCGCAACTCATCGGCTTTAGCATACTCTTTATTTTGCCGAGCTTGCTGCCTTTGAGCAATAAATTTTTCTATTTTTTCATCATCAGAACTAACTTTTGTCTCCACAATTTCAGTTTTTTCTAATACGCCAATAATACCGCTCATTTCTGCCAGCAACCTTTGCATTGTATCTACCAATTTACCATCCGGTTGCTTTTTGCCGGTAATAACAGCTTGATGATATACATTAATCTCTTTTGCTAAAGCAAACATATAGCTAATTGCCAACGCAGTATTAAAATCATCGCGCATAGCTTCTAAGAAATCTTCTCTTATTTTAAGTACAACTGTTTTAGTTTCTAAACTTTCTTTATCAGGGCCAACGCTAATAATCTTGGCTAATTCCATTAAATTTTCTTTAGCTGTTTTCAACCGAGCCAAACCACGCTCTGCCTCAGATAAACGTTGATCACTAAAATCCAATGGGCTTCTATAATGTGTTGATAAAATAAAGAAACGCAGCACTTCCGGTGAAAAATGCTCTAAAATTTCTTTAACGGTAAAGAAATTGCCCAATGACTTAGACATTTTTTCTTCATTTACTGTAATAAAACCGTTATGCAGCCAATAATGCACAAAAGGGTGACAGCCTGTGCAACCTTCAGATTGCGCAATTTCATTTTCATGATGAGGGAAAATCAAGTCACTGCCACCACCATGGAAATCAAAAGTATCTCCTAGATATTTCATGCTCATAGTTGTACATTCAATATGCCAACCAGGTCTTCCTTGACCCCAAGGGCTTTTCCAAGAAGGCTCTCCAGGTTTTGCTGCCTTCCACAAAGCAAAATCCATAGGATTTTCCTTGCGGTCGTCCACATCTATGCGAGCACCTGCCAACATATCCTCTAAATTACGCCCACTTAACTCACCATAATGAGCAAATTTTTCTACTCTGTAGTATACATCCCCATCAACTACGTAACCATAGCCGTTGCTAATAAGCTTCTCAACTGTGCTGATAATGTCTGGCATGTGATCAGATACTCTTGGATAAACATGGGCACGACGAATATTTAATTGGTCCATAACCTCAAAATATGACTTAATATAACGTCCGCAAATATCACTCCATTGCACACCCTCGGCATTAGCCTTGTTGATAATCTTATCATCTACATCAGTAAAATTCTGCACATGAGTCACATCGTAACCCTCATGTTCCAAGAAGCGTCTAATAACATCCCAAGTAATAAAAGGTCTTGCATTGCCCACGTGAGGGTCATTATAAGGTGTAACACCACAAACATAGATGCCAGCCTTGCCCTTTAGCAAAGGTTTAAACTCTTCTTTTTGTTTTGTCAAAGTATTATATACTCTAATAGTCATGATAGTTCTCCTTTAAGCTAATGAAATACCTGCTTTTTCTAAGCTGTTTTTTATCCGTTTGATGCTGCGTTCTACTCCCAAAAGTGGAATAATTTCCACCAATTCCGGGCCATGCTGATTTCCCGTTAAAGCCACGCGAACAGGCATATAAACCAACTTACCACCAAACTTAGTAGCCTTTTGTATAGACTTAAAAATACCTTTTACAACCGATCCATCAATAATTGGCGCCGCCTGCAATTCATCTATAAACATTTTCATAACCATAGGAACAGAGTCTTCTTTTAGTACAGCTTCTGCCTCTGTAGTTTCAAAATCAAAATCATCAGCAAAATACATACCTACTACCCGAGGAATTTCAGCGCCAAAAGATACTTGCTCCTTAGCGGTCGCTACTACTTTTTCCAACCATGCTAATTTTTCTCCCTGTTCAGTACCTGTCATGTAACCTGCACTTATCATATGGGGTTTAGCTGCAGCAAAAAACTCTTCTGCCGTTAATTTACGCATATAGTGCTGATTAATCCAATTAAGTTTATCTACGTCAAAAACAGCCGGATTCTTAGCAACATGTTCCATAGAAAAAGCTTTTATTAATTCTTCTTCTGTGAAAATCTCTTGTTCACTGCTAGGCGCCCAACCTAGTAAAGCCAAGAAGTTAACAAGGCCTTCCGGCAAATAACCCATCTGTCTATATTGATCTACCGATGTAGCTCCGTGTCTTTTACTCATTTTCTTTTTATCTTTGCCTAAAATCAAAGAAATATGGCCAAATTGAGGGCGTTCAAAGTTCAAAGCATCATAAATTAGTAATTGCCTTGGCGTGTTAGATAAATGCTCTTCGGCGCGAATTACATGTGTAATATGCATTAAAGAATCATCAATAACTACAGCGTAGTTATAAGTAGGAATACCATCTGATTTAACTATAACGAAATCACCAATTCCATCGGACTCAAAGCTTACTTCTCCACGCACCATGTCAACAAAAGTCAACTTTTCTCCTTCGGGAACGCGAAAACGTATGCTAGGCTTTCTTCCTTCAGCCTTATATGCCTCTATCTGTTCAGGTGATAAATTACGGCATTTGCCCATATAGCGTGGCATCATAGATTTAGCGGTAAGAGCTTCTCTTTCTGCATCCAATTCCTGTGGTGTACAATAGCAATAATAAGCTTTGCCCTCAGCCAGTAACTTGTCAGTATACTTCTTATATATATCTAAACGCTCCATTTGGCGATAAGGTCCATAAGGTCCCCCTACGTCTATTCCTTCATCCCAATCCAGTCCAAGCCACTTTAAGGCAGCTTTTATGTTCTCTTCTGATTCAGGTGTCGAACGCTCCACATCAGTATCTTCTATTCTAAGAACCATCTTTCCGCCCATTTTACGAGCCAAAAGCCAATTAAATAAAGCAGAGCGCGCGCCACCAATATGAAATGGTCCTGTAGGGCTCGGTGCAAATCTTACCCGTATTTCTTTGTCCATGAAATATTCCTCCATTATAATTAATAAGTAATGATTAAATTGCTGCCTGTAATTTCTTGCAAAAGGATAGTTCTAACAGACTTTTGGCAAATAATCATAAATAAGTGACATAATTAAACACCAAAATCAGATAATGTAATCAAACTACCTGCCTATTATAACATAAAGTGCAAATTATTTTTTGCCAATTACCGTAACTATTGCTTGTGCAGCTATGCCTTCTTTGCGACCAACAAAACCCAACATTTCCGTAGTAGTGGCCTTAACATTTAAAGCGTCTACCGCCAGATTTAACTCCTTGCGCAAATTAGCTTCCATTTGCTCTCTATAAGGAGATATTTTAGGTTGCTGAGCGATAATCGTAATATCAGCATTTCCTACCTTCCAACCAGCTACAGCCAAAAGCTTTACTGTATAACGCAAAAGCTCCATACTATCGGCATCTTTAAATTTTTCATCACTATCAGGGAAATACTTGCCAATATCCCCCATACCCACAGCCCCTAGCATAGCATCCATTAATGCGTGTAATGCTACATCTGCATCAGAATAGCCATCTAACCCCAGCTCATAAGGTATTGTTACGCCGCATAGGATAAGTTTTCTACTCGGTACTAAGCAGTGTACATCAAAGCCACTGCCAACATGTATATTTCCCCTCACAGCAAGCTCTCCTTTTTGTTTTAATAAGGATTTCGCCCAAAGCAAATCTTCCGGAGTGGTTATTTTCTGGTTCTCGTAAGACCCTTCTACTGTAACAACCGGCACGCCCATAAGTTCAACAACACTGGCATCATCAGTAACAACTGCTCCTGTTATTTTAAGAGCATTATATGCCATCTTTAATAAACCCAGCCTAAATATTTGAGGTGTTTGCACGGCTCTTAGTACTTTACGATTAGGCGTTCCTGTTACAAAATTATTTTCATCTACAGCTTTTATAGTATCTTTTACCGGCATCGCCGCTATAGCGGCACCTGTTTGTTTAGCGGCCTGCCAGACTCTTTCAAATATTTGTGCTGTGGCAAAAGGCCTCGCACCATCATGTATGGCGACGTATCCTTCCGTCCCTTGTATCCCATTTAAAGCATTTGCTATAGAATCTTGTCTTTCCTTACCGCCAGCCACTACTTCCCACTTCATACCCGGATAATATTCATCCTGGTATTTTTCTAAAATCTCAGACGCCTCCCTGATTTCAGAGGCTCCAACAACAACTACTACTCTTGCGAGCTTATTTATTTTATTGATTTGTTTTAAGTTATGCACCAAAATAGGCGCTGCTCCTAAAACCACAAAAGCCTTGTTTTTACCAAGGCCTAAGCGTTTCCCTACTCCAGCAGCCGCCAAAACAACTATAAGGTTTTCCATAATTTTCTCCTACATTATTTCATTTTAGCAAAAATCATTCGTCCTGCCGATGTTTGCAAAACCGACGTCACTATAACAGCCACATTTGCATTAACATATCTCTTACCATTTTCTACCACTATCATAGTGCCGTCATCCAAATAGGCAATAGCCTGACCTTGTTCTTTACCTTCTTTGGCTAAAAAAGCCTTCATTTCTTCTCCGGGCAGTACAGCCGGTTTTACTGCATTTGCCAAATCATTAATATTTAAAATACGTACGCCTTGAATTTCTGCCACCTTACTTAGATTGAAATCATTAGTTGCTACCGCTCCACCTATTTCTTTGCACAGCCTAACTAATTTAGCATCAACTTCAGTAATATCATCATAGTCCTTCTCACTAATTTGCACTTTTATTAATTTATTGGCCTGTATTTCTTTAACCACGTCTAAGCCTCTGCGGCCGCGATTACGTTTTAAAGTGTCTGAAGAATCAGCTATTTTTTGCAGCTCTTCCAAAACAAATTTTGTAATCACAATAGTTCCATCTAGAAAACCTGTTTTTATAATATCTACAATACGCCCATCAATCAAAACACTGGTATCAAGAATTTTATAATTGCAAGAAACTAAATGAGCACTTTCTTTCTTTGTGCTCTCCCTCGGTATTCGCAAAGACGGAATCCGATTAAAAAAAGATATGATATCAGTACGTTTACGCAAGGCGACTTTGGCACCAACAATAGCAAAAATCAAACTCAAAATTAAAGGAATATATGATCCTATAATTGGTAAATGAGAAAATGGTGCACCCAGTAAATTAGCCACAACAAGACCAATAATAGCTCCCATTGCTACTACTAGAATGTAACTAGTCGGCATCTTAGCTAAAACTATAGCAATAAGTTCTGTAAAACGCATAGTCTTGTTAATAAGTGCAGGTGCTAATGCATAGCCAACACCGCCGAAACACAAAACGCCAAAAATACCTGCCAGTGTTGTTGCGATAGTAACACCAAATATGCCACTACTTTCGAATTTATAATTTACTACTCCTGAAATATATGGCGTCATGAGCTCCATTAAAATCAACCCGGTAATAGCAAAAACAATCACTATTGTTATTTTTAAAACTTTTTCTAGCATCTCTTCACCTCCTTTCCCTTACATCACTCCATTTTACTATAAATATGCTCATAAATATACCCAAAAAAAAAATACGTTAAAATCAACGTATTTTAGCCGAAAAATTTCATTAACCATGCTTCACTTTTGGGTCCATCACATGATCTAACCAACATAACCTCGCTTAGTAATATTTGTTTAGCCGTATTTAAAAGCCGTCTCTCTCCCGTAGAGAGTTTTTTTGTATCTTCTTGTACTGCTAACGTGCGCACTACATCAGCAACTTCAAAAATATCGCCGCTTTTCATTTTATTTAAATACATATTAAAACGTCTATTCCAAGTAATTGTCTTCATTATATTTTCCGGACGTTCTTTTAATACATCTTCAACCTTATTCAAAACCTCTTGATCAACAATATGGCGGACACCAACACGCTCAACATTTCCCTTGGGAATCATAACCTTCATGTCTCCTAGGAGCATTTGTAAGATAAAGTATTCGACAATATTACCGTCCATTGTGCGTTCTTCAACTTCTTCAATTATTCCAGCGCCGTGCATCGGATAAACAACTTTATCTCCTATGGCAAACATTCTTGTCCCCCTCCTTAAAAACACTTCTTCCAAAAACAAAAAAAACACTACCACATGCAAATGCCATATCAGTTTAATAGGAAGAACATATATATATTTTAACACACACTTTGGTATTTTGTCAAAGTTATATATTGTACCATGATGTTTTTGTATATGTCAACAAGTAAATACGGTTAATTCTTCTTAAGTTATTTTTACAGATTAATAAGATAATGTGCTGAGTTCTCACTATCCTTTTTATGTTTTTGTTGAAAATGAAAAAACCTACTAAATATTATAAAATTTTTAGTTGCTTAAACCCCTTAACCATTAATATTAAGCAAAACAACACCCCTAATAAAGAAAAATTTATACAACTAAGTTGTGGCGCGTGCCAAATGGAAAAAACTAGTACTAGTAGGCAGACAACTAACATAATAGCTTCTTGGGGCAAAGAGGCAAGTATCAAATGCCCAATAGATGTTATCTTTATCAAAATAATAATTGCAGCGCTTCTTCCACCGTATTTACTTGCATAACACCAGTGATTTTTTCTTTACCAAAGTTCAATTTACCTTTAGGTACCACGAATTTATGAAAACCTAATTTGGCGGCTTCTTTAATTCTACGCTCCACAAAGCTTATCCTGCGTATTTCTCCTGTTAGCCCAACTTCACCCAAAACTAAAACGCCTGTAGGAATTGGTACATTTCTAAAACTGGAAACCAAAGCAGACACTACAGCTAAATCCGCAGCCGGCTCTGTTATTTTCACGCCCCCTACTACATTAGCATAGGCATCTTGAGTACCAAAATCAATCCCCAAGCGTTTTTCTAAAATAGCCAGCAACATATTTACCCGATTATAATCAATACCCACAGCGGTCCTTCTAGGCATTCCATAAGGTGTTCTGGAAACCAAAGCCTGCACTTCTACCAAAAGTGGCCTGTTTCCTTCTAAAACGGCTGATATTACAGAACCGGCAACAGGGCACTCTTTCCGTTCTAAAAACAAACCTGAAGGATTGGTTATTTCCGTCAATCCAGTTTCTTCCATGGAAAAAATACCGCTTTCACTGGTAGAACCAAAGCGGTTTTTATTGGCCCGCAAAACACGGAAAGCATAAGAGCGGTCACCTTCAAACTGTAAAACTACATCTACCATATGTTCTAAAAGCCTTGGTCCGGCAATATTTCCTTCCTTTGTTACATGTCCAATAATAATAACGGCAATACCTGTTCCCTTAGCAAAACGTAATAATTTAGAGGTGCACTCTCTTACTTGCCCAACACTACCGGCAGACGTATCCAACTCCCCATTAAACATAGTTTGAATAGAATCTATAACCAAAATTCTGGGTTTTACACTCTGAGCCTGCACCAAAATCTGTGCTAAATCAGTCGAAGTCATAATAAGCAAGTTTTCACCGGCTTTGCCCAAACGCTCAGCTCGCATAGCAGTTTGCGCCTCAGACTCTTCTCCTGAAACGTATAGTACTTTAACACCTTTATCGCTAAATTTAATTCCGGCATCCAACGCAATTGTAGACTTACCAATACCAGGATCACCTGCCAATAAAATTAAAGAACCGGGAACTATACCCCCGCCAAGTACACGATCAAACTCGTTTATACCCGTTGCCATTCGTTCAACTTTCTCTATAGCAATACTAGATATAGTTTTAGGTTTCGGCGATCCTCCCAGCGGCAAAAAAGACTTAGACCGCCCCTCTACGATTGCTTCCTCTAAAAAAGAATCCCACTGTCCACACTCCGGACATTTCCCCAACCATTTTGCTGTTGCATAACCGCAACTTTGACATACAAAACGCATTTTTGCTTTAGCCACCATCTTGTCTCCTCATTAATTTGCTGAAAATATCTATTTTAAAGTTTTGCTTTCCTATCATTGGGAGAACTTATTCTCTTATAAGACTCTTGAACGATAGATTGTTTGTCTTTTTCTGAAGCATGTTCCCCTAAAAGGTCTAAGCCGTAATGCATTAATACTGCTTCCCTTGTAGTAATTAAATGCTTAAGGAATAAATATTCTATCGTTTGTCGCGCATCCATATTATTAACTGTTAACGCACCTGTATTTTTCCCAACAGCTGTTTGCATTTTGATAATACGAATAAATCCTCCGGCACCCCTTTTAGATTCCACTAAGAATCCGCGGTCAGGTGTAAAACGCGTGCTTACCACATAACTAATTTGGGAGGGAGCACATTCCAGTTGTTCCGCCAATTCGTTACGCTGCACTAAAACAAACTTAGCATTTTCTGTAAATAACTCGCCAATAATGAAATTTTCTATAACATCCGCTAAATTACGCATAGTCTCGCCTCTCTCTACTTAATTATATTATATTTGACTTTTTGACTTTTAGCAAGTGGTAATAAAAAAGGATCCCTAATGGGACCCCTTATAAATTCAATTAAGTTACTTTAATTTTTGAGCAAAATCATAACCAAATTGTTCTGCCGTTAAAATTTCTTCCGACCTCGGACGCCACTTACAGTTATAACCAGTTTCTACTTCTAGACCTGCTTTGATCATAAACTCTTCCATATCCTTTTGCGCTCCACCGCTCCAACCCAAGGTTCCAAAAGCTGCTGCCTTTTTGCCAATAGGCTTTAAACCCTTTAAATAGGTAAATAACCCGCCTAAGTTTGGCATCATTCCAGAATTTTGAGTTGGGGAACCAAACAAAATACCGCCTGCGGTTAATAGCTCTGCGGCAATATCACTTTTATTTACATTATCATACCGAAATAACTTTACTGTTATTCCTGCGGAAGAAGCACCACGCGTAATAGCTCTAGCCATGGCTTCTGTCCCGCCCCACATAGTATCATAGACTATTATCAATTTAGAACTCTTAGTCCCTTTTCCCCACTCCTCGTATTTAGCCAAAAGTTCTTTAATATGCGAACGCCAAATACAACCATGACCCGGAGCAATTAGTTGCAAATCCAACTTATTTACCGTTTTCAAAGCATTGCCAATAAGTTTAGCATAAGGTAATAAAATATTGGCAAAATATTTTTTCACTTCATAGTATAAAATACCTGTATCAACTTCATCGTCAAAACGCTTACTGGTACAATAATGTTGTCCAAATGCATCATTCGAAAACAGTATTTTATCTTCTACCAAATAAGTTATCATAGAATCAGGCCAATGGAGCATGGGCACAGGAATGAACTGTAACGTCTTATTCCCCAAAGAAAGACTGTCTCCTGCTTTAACAACTTCAAAATCAAAAATATCTCCATAGTGCTCAATAGCCTCGCCTTTACCCTGTCTGGAAATATAAAACTTTGCGTTGGGACAAGCGGCAGCAATTGCCGGCATTGATCCTGAATGATCTGGTTCCACATGATTAATAATTATGCAATCTATTTTCTTAGGGTCAATGATTTTTTTGATATTATCGAGAAACTCTCCTGAGTAAACAGCCTTTACTGTATCAATTAAGCAAATTTTTTCTGCCATAATAAGGTAAGAATTATAAGTTACACCATGAGGAGTGTAAAATCCGTGAAAATCTTGCATAGTCCAATCAATAATACCTACGTCAAAAATATCCTTTACCAATTCTTGCGGTTTCATAAATTATTGCCTCCTTTATGTACTCTTAGATTAAGCTTACTTATCTATCCAGTGTGCAACTTACCATAGAAGCTCTTTAATGCTAAAAACCTATATAAGCTTACCACTTATTATACCTCAAATAAAAATCAATAACAATTATTCTTCAAGCTTACTTCCCCAGTACTTTTTTCCAAATACAATTCCAAAGCGTGAAACTTATTTATAGAACTACGATGTCCAACACTGACAACAGTAGTTTCCCTTAAGCGTTCTGCCATTAATTTATACATGGCAGCTTCTGTTGCTTCATCTAAAGCAGCCGTCGCTTCATCCAAAAAAAGCCATTTAGGACTGTAGATTAGTGCTCGGACAAAAGCTAACCTTTGTTGTTCGCCAACAGACAAAACATGTGACCAATCTGCCTCAACGTTTAAATCTTTTGCCAGATAACTTATATGACAATCCTTCAGTAGCTCTGTCAATTCTGCATTGCTTAAATCTGTGGTTCCCGGATACAAAACCGATTCCCGTAAAGTGCCTAGTGGTAAATAAGGTTTTTGAGGAATAAACATAATCTCCTCCTTGCGCGGCATAGTTATTTTTCCCTTTACATATGGCCAAATACCTGCCAATACACGCAAAAGCGTACTTTTACCGCTGCCGCTGACTCCTTTAATTAATACATTTGTCCCTGGTTGCAAAATAACATTAATACCACGAAGAATGCTTTTACCATTAGGTAGTGCAACTTCTAAATTATCCATAACCAAAATATTGTCCTGCGCCACTACCCGTTCTAAATGAAGTTGTGGATTTTCCCCCTGCACGACTTGCATATGAAGGCCAAAGCCTGTTAACCTTTCTACAACTGCCTGCCACTCGGCAATAGAAGCGTACATATCCACAAAGTAAGACAAGGAGTCCTGTACTCTACCAAAAGCAGTAGATATCTGCATTAACCCACCCAACGTAATCTGCTTAGTTAAATAGCGAGGAATAGTAACTACAAAAGGGAAAATTATTGCAATCTGAGAATACCCTGAATTAATCCATACTAGTTGTTTTTGTTTCTGAATAATATGCCAAAAATTATCCAACAAAAGACCGAACCTCTGTTTAAATACTCCACTTTCGTGTGTTTCTCCACCATAAAAAGCTACACTTTCAGAATTCTCACGCATCCTCATCATGCTGAACCTAAAATCAGCCTCATAGCGTTGTTGAACAAAGTTCAAGCCTACCAATTTGCGTCCCACTAAATGAGTAATCCATGTACCTACGATAGAATAAGCCAAAGCCACCCATACCAAATAACCTTCAACGTGAATATTAATATTAGCTATTTTGAAATCTAATGGTCCTGATAAATTCCAAAGGATAAACACAAAGGAAACCAATGTGCACAAAGCTTTTAAGATACCTATAGAAAATTTTATTGTCATTTCCACAAACAGCCTTACATCTTCACTAATACGCTGGTCAGGATTATCTGTCCCTACTCCAAACATTTGCAGCCTATAATAGGTTTTGTTTTGCAGCCATTCGTCAATATATCTAGCGGTTAACCAACGCCGCCAATTAATAACCAGCACTTGCTGTAAATAATAAGAATACACGGCAAGAATAATATAAATAAACGCTAGCCACGTGAAATGTAACAACTCAGCGAAAATTATTTGCGACTGATAGTTTTGCAAAGCAGTATAAAAAGCATTGTTCCACTTGTTTAGTTGTACAAGCATATAGACAACACCAAATGTTAAAGCAATAATAGTTACTAGTAATAAAAACGCCTTGCCTTTTTCCTCTGACTGCCAATAGCTTTTAATTAGCTGCCACACCTGTTTTATAAATTTTTGTCCCGCTTGCACTTTTTTCAATACAGCTACACCTCGTTAAATTATTTACCATATTTAAATACGACAACATTGCAAATTTTCCTGCCTTGTTTTTACATAAACATCGTTATCGCCTACAATTTTATAGCAACACGAGTATATACTAACTATATAAGCTGATTTTTTTATTCCGGTCTAATAACCACTTATTGCTGATTGAACCATGATTTTACTTATTGCATCTATTCCTTCTGTCTAATCAAAATCATCTAATATTACTACCAAAAAGGAACCTGACTTTAACCGTCAGATTCCTTTTGTATTTTGCTAAAATATATATTTCATTTCAGCTTATTATTTATTATTCTTATATGCCTCGGCATCTGCTGCTCTTTGCGCCTTGGTTGAAAATAAACGTTCAATCACTACGTATAAAACCGGTATTAAGAACACACCAACGGCTGTTGCAAAAGTCATGCCGCCAACAACTGCGTTTCCTAAAGATATACGCGCACCGGCACCAGGGCCGGTAGCAATAGCTAAAGGCACACATCCCAAAATAAAAGCAAAGGATGTCATTAGTATTGGTCGTAAACGCAATTTTGCAGCATCTATAGCGGATTTAACAATAGATTCGCCTGCTTCTTTATTCATTTTAGCATATTCAACAATTAAAATAGCATTTTTTGCTGCCAAACCAATTAATGTAATCAAACCAATCTGCATATAAATATCATTTTCCTGCCCACGTAAATATTGGGAAAGTAAACAACCTAATATAGCTGATGGCACCGATAGTAAAATAGCCAGTGGTACAGACCAGCTTTCGTATAAAGCTGCTAAGCACAAGAATACCAAAAACAACGAAATCGCTAAAATCTTGTTGGAGCTATTTCCTGCATCCAGTTCATCACGACTTTGATCTACCCACTGGTAAGTATAAGTATTGGGCAAATTTTCAGCAGCTACTTCCTGCAAGGCTTTCATTGCCTGTCCTGAACTATAACCGGTGGCAGGACTACCTGCGATTTTAAAAGCACTAACCCCATTAAATCTAGTTACCGAAGGCACTGAACTTACACTTTTATATTTCACAAGTGTGTCTAAAGGCACCATATCCCCTGCACTGCTTTTTACATAGAAAAACCGCATATCATGAACATTTTTTCTAAACTCGGCGTCAGCTTGCATAACCACCTTCCACGTTCGGCCAAAGCGATTAAAATCATTAACCTCACTGCCACCCAAAAAAGTTTGCAGTGCTGTATAGACACTACTGACGGGAACGCCCAAGGATTCAGACTTATCCCTGTTTACCTCAAAATTGTACGCTGGCGTGTCTGTATTAAAAGTAGTATAAGCAACCCCAATTTCCGGGCGTTGATTGGCCTTAGCCACAAATTGCTTGGCATAGGTATTCATGACATCTACAGAATCCCCAGCCAAATTCATAATGTACATGTTCAGGCTGCCCGTACTAGATACACCGGGCAGTGCCGGGGCATTAAAAGCCATCATAGTCATTTCCGGGATTTGCGATGCAAGCACTCGTGTTTTTTGGATAGTTTCTTGTACTGTAACCGTACGTTCATTGTATGGTTTCATGCTGACAATAAATAAACCAGCACTTGACTTGGGCGCCTGCGTCAAAATATCCATACCTGATACGGCTCCAACATGTGCAACCCCAGGGAATTTTCTAATCTGCGCAGCAACTTTTTCCATGGCATAAATACCACGATTACTGGAAGCCGCTTCCGGCAAGTTAAAGGACACTATAAAGTAACCTTGGTCCTCATCCGGAACATAGCCACTGGGCAAATTCTTGGCAATCAAACCAATTAAAACAACCATAACGACGAGACCTATAAGCATAACCTTCATATGTCGAATACATTTTTCTACATTAACTACATATTTACTCAATAATCTGGCAAACCATTGATTAAATTTATGTACTATTTTCCCCAAAAAGCCCTTTTGCGTGTTTTCTTCATCACGTGGTTTTAAAAGCAAAGCACATAATGCCGGCGTCAAGGTCAAAGCGATAACGGCCGACAAAGCCATGGATACGGCAATGGTTAAAGAAAACTGCTTATACAACATGCCCGTTGTCCCACCGGTAAAGGCAATGGGAATAAATACGGCTGCCAAAATAAAGGCAATAGCGACAACTGGGCCCGATACCTCTCTCATAGCACGGTAAGTTGCCTCTCTGGGCGACAGTCCTGTATCTTGAATATGATGTTCTACTGCTTCTACAACAACTATGGCGTCATCGACAACTAAGCCTATGGCAAGTATCATGGCAAACATAC
>JAQVYX010000022.1 GCA_029004715.1 Acidaminococcaceae bacterium
TGATAGCCGCGTTAGTTGGTTTGGCATCTGTGGATAAACCAATGTACCCACCAGTAGTAATGTTCGGATTAGCCTTAAACCATGTTGCTGTGCCATTAAACATGTACAAATCATGTGTGTCAGTCTCATAAAAAGTAGAGCCAGCGTCTCCATCTGTGGGTTTTTCGTCTGTGGACACGCCCATATATCTGCTTATTGTGGATGATAGTGTTACGACAGCCATTTATTCACCCTCTTTAAAAGCGTGTGCATTAATTACGACCCTTGGTTAAGTACTGATTTAATTGTAAACTCGATAGAATCGCCAACAGCCAGTGCAACAGCAGCAAAAGTACCACGCAAAAGCATAGTGCCAGCAGAAGAAGCAGTAAACAATGCAGCTTCAGTACAGTTAAAACCAGTGTCTGCACAAACAATAGTGCCAACTACCTGGTACGTATCACCAGTGCTTATTGTTGTAGCCACAGACGACGTACCAGCGGTACGGTCTTCACCACGTGGTGTTTCCAGAGTTGTGTTGCCAGCTACTGGGTCAGTAGTACCAGTCCCCCAGTGAACATACTTCGGTTCAGTTACGTACGCTTTTAACGCCGTGTTGTACAAAGCCAAACCAACGTCAAGAACCATAACAGCAGCCATTTAAAACACCTTCCTTTTAATATTATTTATTTTAACCAAAGCTTTCTTCAATGGGTTATTACCCACATAAGAAATTAAACCAATGTCTTCCTTTGTACCATCAGCGCGTGTTACCACAGCTGTGATAAACACTTCCTTTGTGCCAGTCTTAGCACCAAAAATACCCACACAAAAACCTCCTTGTGTTATAATATTACTAACAGGTAGACCAAATGCGGGTTTGGTTTAATCACAAGGTCAGGGACTTGTGAGCCTGTTTTTGTTTGTCCTTTTTCAGCGTTCGCTAATCCGAAAGTAGAATTACTCCAAATCACTCCATGTAACAACATCAATAGTAGCCGCGTTTGTGTTTAAATAGTCGATGATGCTCTGAAATGTCGCAGGAAGTATTTTAGTTGATACATTTGCGGGATCTAAAATAGAGTGTATACATAGCACTAATAATTCATCCCGCGCAATCGCCCTGTCAATCCAGCCTGTTATAGTTGCAACTTCCGATGTACTCACAACATTCTGTATGCAAATATGGTATGGATCAAACGGTGGATTGTACTCATACCCACTATGAACAGTACGGTGAGTAAAATAATATTTCTTAATCTGCCCTATAATTGTGTCTGTATGTCCACCGTTGGGGCTGGAAAAGTGGCTTGCCCCCCTGGTGAATCCATTGTCCATTAACCACTTCTTTGATAATCGCAATTCTGCGTCTATTTCATTGGTTGTTGTTAATGTGGTTAAGTTTGTATGAGTATATCCATGTGAGGCTATATCCCACCCGCAATCATACATTGCTTGTAATTGCGCCAGGGTTAAAAAGCCTGCTGTACCTATTAATGTCGGGCATATATAAGCAACCCCGCGCATACCGTATTCATCCATCCGGGCTTTAGCTTCGGTGTAAATTGTTGATCCGCCATCATCGAAAGTTAAAATGATTTTAGCTTTAGTAGTGGTGTCGGGGATAAACCCTATCCTGTCCCATGATACGGCGGTTTCCCCGCCTGACGGAGTTACCTTAAATCTTATTTTGTTAATACTCGCCCAATCTCCCGCCGCCGCGCCGCCTTGTGCGGTAAATACAGACAGGGGGATTATAACCCTATTCCACCCATCTAAAAATTCAACTTGTTCTATCTGATAATAGAAGTATTTTGTCCAATCTGCGCCTAATCCTATTAGTAGTTCCAGACCAGTACAAGTTGTCCGATTGTGAATATAAAAATCAACCACTATAGACTTTCCTGTTAAATCCTCTGATATATCTTTAGTACATGAAAATACTGTTGTGCAGGTAACTTTACAGGATGCGCTACCCGTCTTAAATTCGGTAGTGTTTAACTCTGCCGCGCCTGTTCCCGATGTGGTCAGATCGTCAATCGCCGTGAATATAGTAATCGGGTGTACCGATGGAAACTTATTTAAGGCAGATGCAATACTGGTTTTATGTGTTATGTCTGCCAGTTTAGCATAATACGATGGCTTAAATTGCATCCGCTATACCTCCATCAAGAAGTGCATTGACGATACATTCATATTTCCTGCCTGTGCCGCGCCACCATTTGATACCGAGGACAAAACATTGGCGGCGGCAATAGCGGCAACGGGAATATTAACCGCCGTAGATTGCGTACCTTTTAACACCCCATTAACATACCATTTTATTGTTCCTGCTACGGGGTCATGCTGTATATTTATTTCGTATGCGGTTGCTGTCGCAATGGTCATTAATTCTATTTCGCCGCGTTCAGTTCCAAAACTCTCAGCATACAGTTTATCATTGACTATTTTTATTCCCATACCTGCCGCGCCTAAATCCCCTATGGTGTTAGCCGCCTTGATCTGTAGATAGCGAGTATGGTCGGCACTTAAAGTAATACAACTAATAGCAAAACGGACGGAAAACCTTTTAGCGCAGTTGACCGCTACCGAACTTCCCCCCGCTGACAAGCCGCCAACGCCACCGTATAGCAACGCCGTACTGCCTGCGGTTGCACCTGTGGTAACTTGCGTATAATTCAAAGTCTGATATGTTGCACCAGTCCCCGTGACCGCCGCAGCCCAGCCGGCATTTGTGGGGAATGATATATTGGAAAACTTACGGTGCATTTTGAACATATCAAAGGGGCTAATTGCTCTTTTATATTCCATTATCTTCACCCCCTACGATACTGCTAGGTAGGATATGCCCTCGCCCGATACTGAAGCGTCCATATAAATTAAATTAGTGTTGCTGATAGGAATAGTTATCGAATCCCCTGCCGCAAGTTTAGCCCCGTAAACAGTAGCTGAAACATCAGAACCGCCGATATAGATATATCCTGTGTTTGTGTCTTTGGCTATGATTATTACCTCTCGGCAAGCATGGGCGGCTAACGCTTCCCTGGTAGTTGCTGTGGTGACAACATCAACCACACCTACTATTGCTGTACTGCCCGATAGTTTAACAGGCAAACCATTTGTATCTGACACTCCTCTGTTCTTACCTAACACTGAATCAAAGAAAGCCAATACATTAACCATCTATACACCTTCTCTCAAAAATGTTACACACGATTATCATACTGTACCCCCTGTCGCGTTTTGTAGTATTTTAAGCAGCATCATTAACTCCTCCTGTGTCGGTGGAGGTGCTTGCGCTTGTGGTTGCTGCCCCACAGCTCCTGCTAATCCAGCAAGGTCTGGTGGCATTGCCTCGCCCTGTATACTAGGTTGGGCAGGTGCTGCGCCACCACCCAACAAACTCGCCAGTTCTGGCGGGATACCACCACTACCTGCTGGGGCGGCTCCACTCGTTGGTTGCTGTGGTTGACGCATACGTGTAAGTATTTCGCGCCACCGCGGGAATTGTAATGTATCAAGTAAAGCTTCAGCATCAATAACTTGCATCTTAAACAAATCTGTAGCCAACTGGCTGTAATATGCTTTAGATGTGGGTGTCTCAGTGCCAGCTATTACTTCAATGTCCATCTCTGGGATGTAGTCTTCCACAACAGGTTGCATTGTGGTTGGGTCAGTGTACACGTTTTGTTTCATAAAATCCTGATTGCTCATTCTCTGCCAATCTGGTTTACCATCCTTGCCCTCAACTCTAATAAGTCTTTCTACAGTGTAGTACATACCAATAAGGTCGCACATCATCTGGGCTATTTGTTCCACAAAGCTCGATATTGCTCTAGCCCTCTGCCTTACACGACCACCAGACTGCTGAAGTAGAAGCGCTATGGCTGAAGCTGCTTGTATATTACGCGGCGCTCTGCCCTGTGCTACATCATACCTACCACTCACAGCTTCCATAGCCTGTAGTTCTTGCCGATAATGAGCAAACAAAGTTGATGGCACATTACCACCAAGTAACCTAGCTGTTCTATTTACATCAGCAACATCGAGCACAGACCCTCCCATCTGCGCATACTTCTGAAACTGCCCCTTATTCTGTATGTTGCCTGTTTCAGAAAGCCAGTTACCCTGTGACTGTATTGCAGCACCTTCAATAGAAAGCTCATTTAATTTATTAATCACAAGTTGTGGTATTAAAATATCGTAACCATCGCCATACCCATATATAGATTCGTCTGATGGGTACACCCACTCCATAACAAACGGGTACCAAGGGTAAACGTATGTCCTGTGCTCAAGTAATACACCACCACTTATTACAGCTTTATGCACCCAGCCTTCTTGCGGTTCAACTTCTCTATCAGCAGGATACTCAGGCGCTTTTGGCTCTCCTTTATACCAATACTCTACAACTAAAGCCTCTGTATCTTCTGAATAAACTGATGTGTCTTCCGCATCGCCAGACAACATAGTAACATAATCAGCGTATGAATCAGCTGACACTTCATGCCCTTTGTCTGGATAATTACGCTGAATATATTCTAGCGAACGACGCACACCATAAATTAAAAACGCCCCTTGCTGTATAACTTTTTCTTCGGTTGCTTTTATACGCGGGTCCAAAAATATGTTTGTGCTAGGTACAGAAAAGAAACGCACATTACCAACGAATGGGTTTCCAGCGCCGCCTTTCCAGCTGTTGTCCCAATACACCTTAGCGCATAAAGGACCATACAACACACCACGCCGTACACTAAACTCCAACTTACGGTCGCCCTTATTCAAATACCACACGTATTTAATAGCTGCGCTTAAACGCTGCGCTATTTCCTCGTCACTAGATTCGCGCGCTTTTACCTGTATATCCACAGGTTTGTCTGTTATATCACCAACCAAACCTTCTACATGAGCTTTGAAATAGTTATCCACAGGGTTAGGGTGCAGACGCTTTGTAGCCGAATCCCTTCCGCGTACACCAAACGATTTTATTCCGTCCCACTGTTTATTCAACCAAAAATTCTGGCAGTCTTCCCAGCGCTTTTCAGCGTCCTGTCTATCTGTGGAATTTTTACACCAATCAAGATGATTAAGCACGCGCTGTGTTAATTTTTCTAGCTGTTGCTGTGTCTCAAATGTAGCTTCTGCTTCAAGCATTTCATCTTCTGCATCCCCACCAAAATCCATCAGGTTAATACTTGCAGGTTGTCTTTCATCTAACAGCGCCCTCACCAACTTCCTATTGCGAAATGTAATTCATAGCTTTACAACGTGGGCATTTTATTTCCACAGTCCACCAGTTACCATTAACTATTTTAAGTGTAGTGGTTTCTATGGGGGCAACGAACTCCTGCTTAATCTTTTTGTATAACAACTTGTTACATGTCTTGCACCTTACCTGTTCCACTATTCATAAAACCCCTTCTGTTCTTCGGGAGTTTTAGCACCACCATCATCGTGTGGTATGTAAAAGCCCGCGTCTTTGAGCGGGTTTCTCCCTGTGTTCTTGCAGTGCATTATGTACGCACCAAACACGAAACAAATTAAGTTAGTCACAAAGCAGAATACCACCAGGAAAATAAACGTGGCTGTGGAAATCATTTTGTTCCTCCTTTATTATATTTATTCCATAACTCTAACTCTTTTTCACCAGTCTCGATGTTAGTTCTTTGTAACGCAGCGTCACTATGAGCACTGTCTAAAATATCTTGTAATAACTGGTACTGCTGTGGGCTGTTTCTACGTAATAACTCTAACGCAGCAAAACGCGATGGGTACATAAGCTCACCGCTTTTTGATTGTGCTAATGTTTCTAGCCAATAGGCTATAGTTTCAGCTGGGTCATCCATTACGCTTGATGACACAGAACTCATTGGCATATCATATATACTGTAATCTTTCCAAAACTTTTCATACTCACTAGACTTCAAACCACTACGAAGTACAGGGCTAAACATATACTCAACCATATTCTGTGGGTCAGGTAACGCTGTTTTTGGTTTGCGCCACACATAATCCAAAAATTTACGCACTAAATTAAAATCAATATCGCCCTCTACAACACGCCCATGTCCAAGCGCTTCATGTTTGTACGCGGAACTAGTCTCATACTTTGGTGGCAAATCATTTAAAAACAGCGGTGGCGGCATAACTATCTCGCCAAGGTCATCATCGTATATCTTTTTAGCCCGCCACGTGCTACGATTTACATCGTAACTAGGCCATTCATATTGCCCATTATAATCACTTTCTGGAACACGTTTAACAATAACAGGGTTAGCGCCACGAAACACAGGTCCAGCGTTATCCATAGCCTCAATAACATCGTTTACATATTTACGGGCGTTAGCACCCTCAACAGTATCAAAAATAAGTTCTGGTAAAGCGCTTAAATCCACATTAAACGAACTAACACCATAATCAGCCATTATAGTACGGCGTAATTTTTCTAGTGCATCCCGACCTTTATAATGAGCCGCTGGCATACTAGATAGTTTATCTAAAAAGAACTCTGGTAAACGAGTGGACAAGCCCTCATATGGAAGACCACCTAACATAGGATTATTTTTTATAACATTAAGACCATCTACGGCTTTGCGTGCTCTTTCAGAAACAATACCAGAAGCACCAAAACCAAAGTCTGCTATGGTTGGTTCAAAGAATGCAGCAGCTGTATCAAGTGCGGGTGTGTTATATTTCTCCGCTAAACCTCTAAGCATACTACTAGCAATCGTTGGCTGTGGCTCATCGTACGCTGGCATATTCTGCATTAACTCTTGTACAACAGCTTGTTGTTGCGCTTGTTGTTGCGCCTGTATCTGCTCTCCGCGTGCTATCTCAGCAGGTGCGTCATACTGCATTATCTCACCATAACTAGGACCACCTAGTGGTTGCGCTTGTAGCAAACCTTCTTTTAATCCTTGCAACACATCCATAAAACCCACACTATACACCCCTAATCAAAGAAACCCATGTCTGCATAAGCTGGGCTATCTAAGTCGTCTTCATCATCATACTTGCGTCTTTCTTGCGTAGCTATACCTGTCTGCATAGAACCAGAAGCTGGTCCATGTGTTACAAGACGAACAGCCATTTCCAAAGCATCTGGTCCATCATCGTGCCTTAGCTTAGGAAACCCAAGTATCTGGCTCATCAATAGTTTATGTTCTCTATTAAATTTAATGTACCCGTTTTTGATATATGGTATAAGACTCTGCACACGAATTACTTTGTCTTTAGCGTGCCTTAATTCCACAATGGGTATATACAAATCCTGCTTTGCACTACGCTCAATTAACATTACACGAAGTAAATCCTGCCATTGGTTTGTCTCAACACCAAACCGTGTGTACTTATATTCTTTACCTTTTTGTATCATAGTCTGTATTATCTTATCTGGGTTCATACGTTCAAGCACTACATCCATTACATACATAAACCCAGTGTCGCCCTTGGCTAGTGTAATAATTGCTGTGTAGTCTGACAATCTACTCTTACCCATACTTGGGTCAAGTGCTCCGTAATACGCGAGCATACGCGTTGTACGTATTTCCTCATCAGTATAGTAGTGTATCCATTCTTCTTTAATTATAGCTTCGTCAAAGTTAACAGGGTCATTCTGTTGTTCAGAGTGGAACGCGGACTCACCAATATCAATATACTTTTTGTACAGTTCTACATAAGGCCAGTATTCTTCCCACAAAACCTCTACGCCATCAAGTAAATCTTCCTTGTTCTCCTCATAAAATTCCTGCGCTTTAGTATCCCTTTCATCTTTAGACAAAGCCAAGTCTGTGTACAACTTTGTCCAAGCGTCCCATAAGGGTGAATTACTCCAGTTAATTATGGCAGACAGCTTTTTAGAATCCCACGAAGGGCTTGTCATTATCTGCTCAAGCACACAGTCAGAAGCAAGCACCGTACCAACCATCAACACATCAGTAGTATTGCTGCCTAAGTTCATCAATGCCCTGTTAAACCACATCTTTAACTTCTTAATGCGTTCAAATGTAAGCACGGACTCATCATTTTCCAAGTCATCAATAATAATTAAGTCAGGTCTAAACTGCGCTTTACGTAAACCACGAATACCACTACCTGCGCCGACTGCTGAAAGCCAGATAACGCTGCCATCAGTAGCTGTAATATTAATCATATCAGCACGCCAAGTCGCGCCTCGTACATCACCAAAGTCTTCTATTATATATTCGTTGTTATCAAGTGAGTTTTTAATGTCGCCCAAAAACCCATGTGCCTGTGATTCTGTATCTGACACCTGCACAATAAATTTTCTATGCCCATATAATGCCGCTTTAGTTGGCGTAAAGAAGTTGTAAATCGTACTCTTTGCATTACCACGAGGCCACGCGCGTACTTTACGTACACCATTGGGCGGGCTGTTTAGTAATACATCTAGTTCCTTGTACGCATCTTTGTGAAACTGCGGTGTTTCAAACTCGAAGTACTGCGGAAAGTACGCTTTAGCAAAAAATTCTAAGTCTATCTCACCTAAAGCCTTCCGAACACCAGAAAACCCAGTGATAGGGCAGGTCATTAGACGCTCAGCCACAGCACTGGGATACTTTAATAGCGTTCGTTTTATTAACTTTGCAAGGTACTCCTGATAACTATTCTCCTTGTACATCTATCACCTCGGCAGGTTCAAAAATATCTTTCAGTGTCGGCACGTTTATAACATTAACTTGTGTTGGATTATTAACCACAGTAGCTTTTACCTTAATACCCATGTATTCTAATAGAAGCTTTGCAGCTTCTACATCACCTGTCAAAGCACGTTTACCTATAGCGTTTATCGTTCCTGGTACATACATACTACCAAGCACAAGACTCTTATCTCGTATAGCAGTCATATACATTGTCATATCCGTAGCCATAGAAAAACACTCTTTAAGTGTAGGAGAATTATCCCCATACATGCGTTCTACAAACTCAACGATTTCGTTAGGGCTAGAAACCGAAAGTGATTTGCTCTCCTCTATGGGTGTCAACGCCATCGCTTCTATCTTTTTCTTCGCCATTATACCATTCCACAAGCCTTTCCATATAAGGTTCTATATTCGCTTTATTATATGCGCATTGCGCTAATGCTTTAGATACTCCAGCCATAAAAGCAACTTCACGCTGCCCCATAAATGCCATGTCATCGCGCAGTGTCCTATATTCCGACGTATCGGTGCCGTTTACATGAGGCAATTTACCACATAAAACAGATACAGGCATACCTAAAACCCTGTGTACCTGTTTTATTATCTCAGACAAATAGTTACTACTTGTGTAATTATCAACACTACCACGTATAAAAAGCGACCACGAAAGATACCAATGTCTTTCTCGTACAGTACCAATAAAATCTTCATGGTCAACTAAATCAAAAATACTTTTACCCTGTCTGTCTAATTCCAAAAGCACCCTGTAACCAGCTAATCCACATCTGTTATAATAATATTCCTCATCTACAAGCAGTTCGGCGGGTATCCCCATTTCCTTAGCTATACGTACTACGTGAACCCAACGCATAGACGCTGGTTTGTACAAGTATTTAACATCACACACTCTGTAAAGTGCTCTAGTCCAACGCACTCGATGGCTATACTTAACCCTTTTAAGAACACCAGTGATGTAAGCATAACGAATCATATTTTTTACATCTACACGAAGCTCCATGTGTTCAAATGAACTGCGTACTACATGCCAGCCACCTTTTTTTGCCAGTATTTCATTACAGCGTTCTGCTGTAAACTTACCAGGCATTAGTAGTTATCTGATATGGAAGCACTCTGTTTAGCTTCAAGAGCTTTCATAGCTTGTACTTTCTGTAGCAATTCCATCAGCACATTAAGCCCAGCGTATGTGCGCCCCTGCATACCAAACGAATATGGCACATCCATACCACCTAATGTAACCTGCTGGTTTTCCTGGTTCCACTGCAACAGATCCTCAATACCGTTTTGTCTAGCAAATTCTCTCACGCCCATCTGAGGCTGAAAGAAACCAGCGCCAGGTTGGGCGTTAGGCGCTCTGTTGAACATAGCCCCATACTCAACAGGTTTCATTGCTGGCGCTTGTTGTGGGTAAAAACTCTGCAACTGTTGTACACTACGTTGGTCTGTGTTACGCGGGTTTACCCAGTATTCCATTAAATCTCCTAGTGTGCCCATTGTGTGTTACCTCCCAAGTAGACTTCTAAGCACGCCCTGATAAGGCATACCATAATAATCACGGATTATCCTGTCGCGCAATGCACTTATATCTGCTGGTGAAGTGCCCTGTATTGCTGAATACTGGTCCATGTACGGCATACCATTCTGGTCTCTTAATGCCCTGTCGCGCAGTATAGAATCAATACGCTGCTGAATAATAGCATTATCCCCAGTTGGCTGCACGTATGGATTACCAATCTTAGGCTGCTGCGTGCCACCAATATTTGATTGCGTTGCTTGTATCAACTGCTCTGGAGTCATACGCTGTGATACGTACCCAGCAGGCGCTGGCGTAGTTGTAGGCAAAGCAGTTACATTACCTGCTTGCACAGGCACTTTACTTTGTACATTAGCAAGTCCTCTTGCGTCAGCTTGTGTTTTGTTAGCCTGCATTTTACTAGCGGCATTCTGCAAACCTGCTATACGGTTTACTCTTTGTGCACTAGCATTACGCTGACCAAGCCTTTGCCTATACGCATCCAACATCCCTTGTTGTGTACTTCCCTGTCCTTGTGTAAAATTAGTGTTGGGAATACTTGCTTTTAAACCAGCCAAAATATTTGTAAAGTCTGCCATTACAATGTGCCCCCTTAAAAAAGTACATAAAAAAAGCCGACTATTAATTAGCCGAACTACTAGGCGCAAAAGCGGACGGTATCCTCTTGTCAATTATATCGAGTGTATGTATGTGTGTCAAGTACCTATTTACCGAAAAGAGCGCTGATACCAAGGTGTGTGTTGTTTTTTTGCACTGCGTTTACGCTTTGACTTACTTGAGCTGTGTTTTGCATCACGTATTACCACACAACCTCCAGTCTTTGGATAACCAGCAGGGAGACATTCCTCTAAACCAACCAATTTATCTGGAGACATTTTCCATTCCTCCTTTAAAATATTTTATCATATTGCCCTAAATATTTCAAATAAGCTATTGATTTAAAAGGTGGTCTATGGTATACTTATCTTACCACTCTTAAAGGAAAGGAGGTTAGCCTATGATAATTTCCAAAATACCTTCCGTTGTTGCAGGTAAAGGGCTAAATATAGCAGAACTAACACGCAGAACAGGCTTAAACAAAAAGACAGTCATTAAACTAATGTACGCAGATTTCAAAAGTATTAGCGTTGATACGCTAGACCGACTGTGTTCGGTGTTAAATGTTAATACTGAAGATTTACTCAAGTATACTTCTGGAACTGCAAGCATTTATCCTGCACTGGAACGTCTCCCAGAAAAATATAGAGACGACAACAAGCGTGTTAGACATGCAAAAATAGCAAACGGAGGTAGTAAATGAATTGCTCCCACTCACAAAAGTAAAGAACTTACACTCTGAGGCGTGTAAACTTTATGAGTGCGGATTCTCTGTGGTACCAATACAACACCTTGCAAAAAATCCTGCTGTTAAATGGGAGCCGTATAAAGAAAAACGAGCAACACTACAGGAAATAGGTATGTGGTGGGGATATGCCCACGCCAACGCACAAGCGCATGGCTTGGGTATTGTTACTGGAAAAATTAGCTCAAATGTAGTTTTAGATTTTGACCCAGTGCAGGGAGCTACACCAGAGCAACTAATAACAGAAGCGGAAGCTTTCTTTGGTAAAAAGTTTCCAGAGACATGTCGTGTGCTGACCGCAGGTGGCGGTTACCACGACCATTTCTTCTGCCTAGAACCAGTACAAACAAAAACGTCTTTCTTTAAAGGTAAGTATGGGCACATAGAACTACGCGGAGATTCTGCCATAATTGTCATGCCGCCCACAATGGCAAGAAGCAAACGAAATCCTAACAACGGCATAGGTATGTACACCTATATACGCCCTATGCAAGCACGCGTGGAATTCGATTCCACATGGATGATTGAAACAGAAAAAGAAAGCGGCCTTCTTACAGTAACATTTGACGTACCAGAAGAAATTCCTCCTATGCCCACGACAGATGATATATCCACAACACTGAAGGCTTGCAGAATAAAGCTCAACACAAGAGCAATAGCACTTCTTGACAGCAGCTATATACCAGAAGATAGGTCTAAACAATGCTACGACCTGGGCTGTGAAGTAGTGCGGTCCAACATACACGACCCAGAAATTATTGCAAAACTAATAATGTCAGCGCCATACCATCAAGAAAAATATGGACCAAGACCACTTACTTCTCCGTGGGGTGCCTGGGGGCACGCATACAAGTTAGCCTTGCGTGTGTTAGAAGACACAGTAATCTTAAACCCACTGCAAGCGCCAGTAAGCATAAGCACAGATGGCAATGGTAAGAAAGCTTTTAAAGTCTACAGCATGGACGAGATACCAGAAGAAGACGCAAAGTTTCTTATCTACCCATACCTGCCGCGTGGTGAAGTAACAATGTTAGACGGAGACCCTGACGCTGGTAAAAGCTGGGTTTGGATGGCATTAACGGCAGGGCTTACAGGAAGCACCATCTGCACCCTGCCATACGACAAGACAGCAATACAAAATGCTAAAGTACTTATACTTACACATGAGGACAACGCAAAGGTTACACTTAAAAAGAGACTTAAATTAATGGGCGCAAGACTAAACAACATACAGACTATCGCCGTTGAACGCGAAGTACCAGAAGACGATGACGAGTACAGCGGGTTGCAGGGTATTAATGCGAATGATTTACTTGAAGCTTCACCAATAATAAAAAGCCTGCACCCAGATTTAATTATCATAGACCCGCTGGTGCTTTTTACATCCACACTATCTAGCTTTGACAGCGACAAGGGAAACAGAGTACGCGAACTGTTCAACCAGATACAAGTATTAACACGGCAGATTGGCTGTGCATTTCTGATAGTCAGACACTTCAGAAAACAAGGAGCACAGAAAGCCATCCACAGGGGTGTGGGTTCTATCGACCATGTAGCTGCCGCTAGGTCTGTACTTATTGTAGCACAGAATAAAGACAACGGAGACCGCTACATCTCACACGCAAAGTCAAACCTAGCGCCAAAGGGACCCACAATTACGTACACACTAAACGAAAACGACCACCCGCCATTCCAGTGGGTGGGTACAGACAGCAATATCACAGCAGACCAGCTTACAGACGACTACTCAAACGCTAAAGACGGAGACGCTAAAGATGCTAAAGATGACGCTATAGAGTTTTTACAGGGAGAACTGGAAGACGGTCCTGTACCAACGGCGGAACTAATAAAACGCGCGGGGAGTTTAAAAATTACGCAAGCAGCGTTAAACAAAGCCAAGAAAGAGTTAAAGATACTGTCGCGTAAGATGAAAGAAGAAGGTAAAACAGCAGTATGGGTAATGGAATTGCCCAAGAAATGTGAGCCAATAGGAGGTGATGCCTAATGCCGTACAACCCATACAACCCAAACGGGTCTGGGTACCCAGGCAACATGAAGTAAACGGGCGAAAGGTGGTGGTTAATTGAACGAAAAGCTATGCCCATTCAGAACAAAGACTACAGGTGTAAGCAAAGAGGTTGAATTCTTACCATGTTTAAAAGAAAAATGCGCATTATTCAGTAAAATACAAAACAGATGCAGTTTTGCTAACAAATAGGAGGAAGCATGATACCTAAAAACGACACATTTGACTTTTCACACGCGTTATACCTAATAAGACGCGACAAAAAGGTTACACGCGTAGGGTGGAACGGTAAAGGGCAGTGGATTGCAGTACAATACCCTGATAGTTTTAGTAAAATGACATTACCATACATCTATTTTTACACAGTACATGGACATGTAGTGCCGTGGTGCCCGTCTCAGAGCGACCTTTTAGCTACAGATTGGATAGAAACTGAATAAAAAATGAAAGCCCCACCAAGTGTGGGGCTTTTTTGTGTCTCAAGGCAATAGAATTTTAGGTTTGTTGCCATCTTCTTTAACTAAACGTTTAATATCTATACCTGCACGTGTTAAAACCTGCATACTTTTTACAATAGCACGCGCTTGGTCCACACTGTGACCATCTGCTACCAATCTTGCTATAGCCTCTTTACGCAACTGTCCAAGTTTAGACTTAAAAAAGTCTTCTCTTTGCTTATCAGGACTGCGCTTGGGCTTCTTCTTGTGGTTTTTCGCCAGGTCTCTCTCCTCCTCTGTACCATGCTAACAGGTTTTCAAGCGTCTCAACCTTCCATTCTAGGTCCTTAATCTTAGTAAGCAGCTCCTTAATCTCAGTACTCTGTGCTTGCCCAGGTTTGTATGGTGCATCTTTAGTACCTGTAGCTTGTGCTTTACCAACAAAATCAGGGAACAGCGGCTTTGAATCCACATGTATATCATTAATACCATACGCTTTGTTAGCACCAGTATTATCGTCGTGTACCTGCATACCACCAGAAAAAGCCACTGACTTATACATGGGTTTAGTTGTACCTAAATTAACATTGGGTCCACTCATATCAAAACTAACAGTTAAGTCTGGCACTTTAGGCATCAAAGGTATCTTAGGTTTAAGTTGTGCTTTAACCTTATCAAGTTGTGCGTACAATTCCTGTAATGCAAGGTCGTTTTTCAGCAGTTTACTTGCTTGTTTAGTATTAAGCACACCGCCTTTTATCTTAGCTTCAGCAGATTTTAACACCTTTTCCTGCGTCTCCACTATTAAAGCCATTAATTTGTTTTGTGTTTCTTTAAGCTTTTCTTTTTCAGTCATTTCGTGTTCCTCATCCATTGATTTTTGTAATAGTTTCTTGTATTCCCATCCAGCGTCTACTTGTTCATTAGTTTCACTAACTGCATTGTCTTTCATCTTTAATGCAAAACGCCACTTAACTCCCACATGAAATGTACTTTCAAAGTCCTGCTCAACAACAACAGTTGGAAATATACGCACATAAATGTATTCAAAATCCTCAACACTTTTTTCAATCTCTTTCATAATTACATGAACCACATCGTCAAAATGTGCGTCGCATACAAATTCATAAGAAAGCGGTATAAGTTTGTACACATTTTTAAGTTGCACCGTTTCAGTTTCTAAGGTATTAGAACACAGCGTTGAAGGTTTCAATGCAATTAATGTTGGTGGCTGTTTGTACTCAGTAGCCATAATAGTATATGAACCACCATACTTTATTTCAAATGTCTTAGCTAGTTGCTCGTTTATTTCTTTTACTATAAGCTCTATGTTAGCCATTAAGAGCCACCTCTATTCTTCCTGTACATAGCGCCCTCTAATAAATCGCACACTCTAGGGCTGCTTATATGGGCAAATTCCACAGCAAACGCCCCGTCGCGTAGGTATCCTATATAGAAGTTATTATCCACAGCCTTAATGGATTTAACGCAGTGCCTATCCATCACACGCCTTATGTCCTGCATAAATTTAGTCACATTAAGGTCATCTTCCTTGTTAGCATTATCAAATACACAACCATACGCTATAAACTCTCTAGGCTTACGCCCCACCATTTAGATGTCACTCCAATCTTCTTCCAGTGCTGAGAAGTCAGCCTTAATAACTGGACCTTTAGCCTTATGTTCGTGGTAACACTTATCAATAGCCTGTGCGTTCTCACGCTTTGTTTCATCAGGACAAGCGCTCCAACAACCCTTTTTAGTGACAAAGCCACAAGGTAGTTTCTTTAAAGTATTGAGCCAGTACATCTTTTACAGCACTCCTTTAGGCACAAGTTCTGCTTTCATGCGGTTGCTTCTACATACATCGCACATCGTACGGCGCGACCCATGTTTCACGTGAAACCAATTACCACATGCGCACTTCTTCGGGATACCCACAAAATCCAGTGGCGGCTTCTTCATCAATATAATAACCTTGCAGTCAGGGCAGAAGTTGTACTTATAATCAGCGTCTTTGTAGAAGGGTTCCCTGCAATACGTGCAGTTAAATATACCAACTTTTGGTTCTGCATATGCTTTTTTCCTGCCTTCAGATTGTAGTTCTTTTCTGCATTCAGGACACACAGTAGCGTTAGACCCTCGCCTTACTACAAAGGTTTCGTCACAAACACTGCATGTCGCATAGTCTGTGTTTAGATTACTTAATCCTGCGCCTAAACCTTTATGTTTATGTTCGCAATCAGGGCAGTATCTTCTGTATTTGTTATTAGCTCTTAATTGCAAAGGTATCTTCTTTCTGCAATGTGGGTCTGCACACCGTCCGTCTTTACGTGTTAATAGTCTTGCCATTTACTCGCACAACCTTTCATGGTCAACCACAATAATAGTAGTCTGCACGTGTTCCCCATTTTGTATAGGTATAACTGAAACCCCGAGCCTGTATTTGAGTATATCAATTAGGTGATAAGTCCTAATATCTGCTAAATATTCGTAGTCTTCTTTAGTCATAAATGTCTTCATTAATTAACCTCCTGTTATAGTAGTGCCCAGCACTCGCCATTCCAGATGTAGCGCCTATTTGTATCACGCTCTATGTAGAACGAACTTAGTGTAGCGCTCTCTGGCTTTGGGTCTTTACTCCAACCAAACTCCACAGTATATGGCGGTGCTGGTGTTTTACGTTTATACTTCTTCGCTTTGCGTCTCATACTATTTACCACAGTGCGGGCAAACACTTGGTGCTTCCACGACTTTACCAATAGGCAGCAAGCTTTTGGGGTTAAAGTTAAAATCATGCTGAATATACCCGCCCTTAAAGTTTCTTGGCTTATCAAACTTTACGGTTATCCCCAAATAGCCACCTGTGTTTTTTGTCACCACACCAGTTTCATCATAAAAGAAAAACATATCCTCACAAGGCGTAACAACCTGAACTTTTGTCCCAATCGGAAAGTCACTAAATGTGCAGTTGCTTTCCTTCTCTTTGCGTAACTCTGCTATTGATTTATATTTTTTAGCCATACTCCCACCTCTCTAGCGCTCTGCTGGCGCTCTATAGACATATTTAATATACGTCCTTCCTGTCTAAGTAATCCACAGCGTTTCGTATTGTTCTGTTAAGCGTATCGCGGGTTTCCTTTATGTCGTGCCACGTACACCAGAACCACAGCAGGGTAAGCACCTGTCCAAAGACTATAAACCCAATTACATACTCACTCATATCTTGCCTACCTCGTCTACCACATGTGCTTTAGCAGCTTCCAGTAAGCCCAGCTTCTCGATGTAAGAAAGAGTCCCACATCTCATTGTTACGAATGTCCCGTCATTAAGCTGTAACTGCGCCTGAAACCCAACAATGCTCCCTGACTCATACATCTTATTCATTTTTTCCAGACCCCACACCGTGCTGTTGCTTAATAGCCGTACTGGTTTTGTTGTGTTTTTAACCGTCGTCTCCCCCTCTGCATACGGCAAGCACTATCATAAGTAGTATAAACACTCCAGCTTCAAACATTATCCTGCGTCACCTGCCTTTATATTCGTACTTATCAAGCAGGTCTTCAAGAGTCTCAAGCACATGGTCAATCGTGTATTTACTTCTGCTTATCCACTTACCCTCCTCCCATAGTCTTTCTCCATAGTAGTTATCAATGGAAAGATTATGCGTAACTAGGTCCCTGTTAATAAACAGGTCATCCACAAACAGTGTAAAGTATTTTGGTGTACGACGGAATTGCACTCCGTTCTTTTTGTGTATACTATCATACGCTTTACTTGTAAGGTCGTGTACAATAAACCGCAGTACGTGCCCACTTCTGCTATTTATGTGTGGCAACTTGTTCCTCCTTGTCCTTAACTGGTTGCGTGTCGTATGGCGATACAACTTTGTCCGTAAAGCTATCCACATATGCAGTAATAAAATCAACCAGTACTTCGTTCATTGTCTTGTACTCAATCGCAGCGCACCGCTTAAACTCCCTACGCAGTGTTCTTGGTAAACGCAAAAGAATACTAGCAACTGAATCCATAGCGCCTGTCGGGTCATTAATCATTATTAAAATCACCTCACTTTCTCTATTAACTATATTATATATCAACTGCTAGCGTAAGTCAATAGCTTATATATTTAGCTTAATTAAAAGTAGCAAAAAATTATTTTTAGTACCCCTAGTTAACGCCTAGTCTTTGCTTAACTTACGGGTTCCCTAACTAGGAATAATATACTAGAAACCATAAACTAGGAAGGTCAATACTGAAATTGGAAATTCTCACTGGTAAATCTTGGTGGCTTAAAGCGAATAGGTGTTCGTAGGTAAATATTTACATAACTGCCTGTGTACTGGTGCTGTTTTATCAACACTTTTACCTAGTATATTTGATAAGATATTGGTCTTAGCCTGTGTATATATTGGCTTTAGTAGTTTCGACACTAGGGAGGCTTTTAACTAGGGAGGGCTACTATACAACTATATAAATAACAGGTTTTTTTTAAACCCTAGAGAGAGTAGGGCTACGACATTATTGAAGCATGTAGGTGGTATATACTGTAATAAACCTGCTATGTCTTGGGGCTGTAGGTGGGAGGGGCGTTTTGGGTTATTATAACCATAGGGAGCTTTTTGTGTTGACAGTGTTGGTGGTATTTACCAGGATATATTTAGGATAATGTTATATTATATGGGGGCTATCTATGTGTTGTGCTGTGAGACTAGGTAGCTGTAAGGTTGAGGGAATATAGTGTATTAAATACTAGGTATATAGGCATACCTATGCAATAATAAATAAACCCTTATAGTAGTAGTATTATTATATATATATTATTATTATACGTGTGTAATAGGTACCTAGTTGATGAGGTTGTCTAGTATATTGGAGGAAAAAATCCAGGAGAGGAAAAAAATTACAGGCTCATGTTTGTATGTGGATATCTATCCCTCCGCCCCGAACTTTGGGCGGATGGGAACCCACGGGGGTATGAGGGGGGGGGGGGGGGGGGGTTAATATTTTTTTGG
>JAQVYX010000023.1 GCA_029004715.1 Acidaminococcaceae bacterium
TAAATAAGCGTCGTAATCGCTCATTTTTAAAACTATGATAGAGAGTAGACGTGAGGTACATAAGCACTAAACTTACGCCATATATACTAAAGCTTACTACATGCCAGAGCGTACCATACCTCCAAGCCAGTGAAACAAGTAGATAAAGGCCGATAACCGCGATAAAGGCGCCAATTCCATGTGTAATAGCATTAATTCTTTCTTCCATAACTTAACACCTCCTAGTATTAACTCTAGATATAACTGCTAATATAACTCTTTCAAGCTTTAGCTTTTATGCTAATATATTTTGTATTAAAAACACTTAATTATCTAAGGTTATTCCCGGTTTTATTTTTGCAAATCCCACACTAGATATAAGTTTAATACGGTCACGATAAAACCTATGGTTCCTAACAAAATTTTTGTTATAGTTTTATTAGCATATTTTCCCATAACTCGTGGTGATGATGTTAAATACAACTGCAGGAATATGGTAAAGGGCAATTGCACACTTAACAATACTTGCGACAATATTAACCCATAGAAAGGATTACTGATAAAAAGTAAAATAACAAGCGCTGGTACATAAGTAAGAATTAAACCCAGTTTAGAATGTATATCTCGCATTTCATAAGATTCACGAAACATACCTGCAAATATGCTCGCTCCAGCCATACCAGCAGTCGTAGTGGAAGCAAATCCAGCAAATAACAATGCTACAGCAAAAACCACTGCCGCATTTGAACCTAGTAGCGGCACTAACATTTCCTGTGCTTGTTGTAATTCATCAACCTTTATCCCTTTTACAAAAAACGTAGTAGCCGCTAGCACAATCATGGCGCTATTAATTGCCCAACCAATGCTCATAGAAAATAAGGTATCAACAAATTCGTATCTAAGTTGTTTTACAATAAGTTTGGGGTCTTCTAAGTTCCATTGACGACTTTGAATTACCTCAGAATGCAAAAACAAATTATGTGGCATAATAACGGCTCCTATGATTCCCATGACTACAAACATAGAGCCTGCAGGTGTTTTAGGCATTACCCAACTAACCGCTGCATTAGCCCAATCTACATTTACCATGGAAAGTTCAAACAAGTAAGAAGCCGCAATAAGTGAAACAAACCCCGCAATCCACATTTCCAGCTTTCTATAAGAATTTGTAATAAGCATAATTGTACAAATCACAGCAGTAATAACTGCTCCAATAAAGATAGGTATTTTAAATAACATATTTAGTGCAATAGCCGCACCCAAAAGTTCTGCTAATGCGGTAGCAATTGCAGCCAACATTGCAGTAGTAAGTTGCACTATGGCAGTCCAAGGCTTTAAAAACTTTCTAGTAGCTTCTGCCAAACACTCTCCTGTAACAATGCCCAGGTGTGCAACATTGTGTTGTAACAAAATTAACATTATTGTCGATAATGTAACGGTCCACAAAAGCGTATAACCATAGCTCGCACCTGCCGCTAAATTAACTGCCCAATTCCCAGGATCAATAAAACCCACGGTTACTAGTATCCCCGGTCCGATGTAACGAAATACAGTCAGAGTATCTCTACTAGGTTTGTGTATAGTTGTTAGTTGCTGCAATATTTTTTTGAACATTACGTCATCCTTTTCTTCATAGGCAATAGTACCACTTCTATTATACTGCTAAAAGAAACAATTAGAACCCAAACACAAAAATGAAACTACTATAATACGAAGGAAAAATAAGTTCCCTTCTATATTTTAGGCTAGAATATTTTGCTGCTAATAGGTGTCTTTCTTATAGTTATTCTTTAATCTTTTAGATTAGCGAATAAATTACCCATCTCACTCACAATGTTTTTCTTTGTTTTTCTCCGACCTCTTAAAGATGCCTTTACTTGCGTACTCAGATGCTTGAGCTTCACACTATGATCCACTGAATAGCCAAGCATGTATTCATAGCATTTTTGTGTTTGCAATACATCACCCAATGCTCTATGCTCTACTACACGACCAATACCAAACCTATTTATTAAATCAGTTAGTTTATGTTGTTTCTCCTGAGCAAATAGCATCCTACTAAGTCTTAGGGTATCAATAAAATTATTGGAAAGATTGTAACCAATTTTTTCTTGGCAATTATCATAAAGAAAGTTAATATCAAAATTGACATTATGACCTATAAGCAAACCATCACCCACAAAATCAACAAAGGCTTGCAAAACAACTTCAGCAGTTGGTGCAGTTTCTACCATTTCGTTAGTAATGCCCGTAAGTTCAATGATCAAAGCATTTATTCTATTTTCCGGTTTGATTAGCGAAGCAAACTTATCAACAATTATACCGTCTTCAACTTTTGCAGCAGCAATTTCAATAATCTCGTCACAACTGACATCCAGTCCTGTCGTTTCTATATCTATAACTATGTAATTATCGGCGATACCCATAAGGCTCTTACCCTTTGAGTTGCGTTCCTGTCTTGCAGTATTGCTAGAAAATTGCAGACTGGTTCTAATATTATTTGCTTTTGCACTTTCAAAATTATTCATCATATATCCTCCATTACCAAAGTATAGCAGATATAAACGATATCGTCATTTTTTTAAACAGATTAAATATTTCCAACATTATTTCTTGACAAGTAATAAATGCTATGTTATGATTTCCGTGAGTTAGCGGCGGCTAACTCACGGAAATCATAACACTTTTTAGTAAAAAAGACAATAATTATTTCCCCACAAAAGATTTTCTTAATTTTTATTATTTTTCAGGAGGTGACACATGTCCCATAAATTTGAGCAATCGCTCATAGATTTATGTTCTCCGACTTTAGCCGGGATTAAAGTAGGAAGCGTGTTTCTGTATACAATCGACAAAAATGAAAATCTTCATAAAACAATAACTTATTGGAATATGAAATTATCAAAAAAAGGTCTTCATATTTGTTTGATTAAAGAACGCTACAATGGCGGGTTAGTTTATGTTTTTCGACCAGCAATGTTAAATATACTTCTTACCAACAAAGAAATAAAACTATTCTTACAAAGTCGCGGTTTTAAAACTTCTACCAAATTAGAAGTTTATATCGAACAATTACAATACTGCTTTTATAATAAATCTAGTTTCCCCCACGAAATAGGTATTTTTCTCGGGTATCCTTTAAAAGATGTAAAAGGCTTTATTGAACATAGCGGAAAAAATTTCACTCTATGTGGTTTTTGGAAAGTCTACGGCGAACCTAAACTTGCCCAAAAAATGTTTTCACGATATCAAAAATGTTTAAACATATACAAACAAATATTTGAAAAAAACTATGATATTCTCTACCTCACAGTAACAACTTGATATTCAAAAATACTTATTAACGAATAAAAAAAGGAAGTGTTATTATTATGAAAAAGATTGCAATTATATTTTGGAGTGGAACAGGTAATACCGAAAAAATGGCTCGCGAAATAGCTAGAGGTATAAAAAAAACAGGTGCGGAAACAACTATCTTTAAGGCCTCTGAATTTTCTGCCGACACTTTAGCTAATTATGATAAAATTGCCTTTGGCTGCCCTTCTATGGGCATGGAACAATTAGAAGATTCTGAGTTTGAACCAATGTTTGCCAAAATAGAAAACAAACTTCATGGTAAAGAAATAGCGCTTTTTGGCTCTTATGGCTGGGGTGATTGCACATGGATGCGTGAATGGCAAGTTCGGTGTACTATTGCAGGCGCACAAGTTTTTGGAAACGAAGGCCTATGTGTAAATGGTACTCCAGATTTCGAAAATCTGGCAAAATGTTATCAACTTGGCGAAAAATTTGCTTCTTAATTTTTTAATATTGAAATAACCTTCTCTAATAAACTGTTCGACACAAAAAAGGGGATGTAACAAAAGCGAGGTTTAAATCCTCATTTTGTTACATCTCCTTTTTAACTTTATACAACAAATTATATTCTTTAAACTATAACAATGTGATGCTGGCAATCATCTATCAGTTCTATTTTATTACCATCCAAAATAACTCCATCAATTATGACAGTTCCCACAATATCATCATGGCTTTTTCTTTGGCCCACTTGTATCTCATAGGAAGAATGCCCATATTTATACCATACCTTGTATTCGCCAAATATAGTGGGTGTACCAGGTAAAATAGTTAGGTACTTACCTTCCTTTTTAATTCCCAAAAAGGTCTTAACAAGTCCTTGATACATCCAGCTAGCCGAACCCGTATACCAACTCCACCCCCCTATACCGGCATTACCTACAGCAGAGGAAATATCAGCTGTCATTATATAAGGTTCTCTTTTGTAGCGAAGAGCATCATTGTATTTCAAAGTAATATGAATTGGATTAAGCATAGTGAAGAGTTTGTATCCACGGCTATAATCGCCAACCTTAGTACAAGCCATGGCCAACCATACAGCCGCATGAGAATATTGTCCCCCGTTTTCTCTGATTCCCGGATAATAGTTTCTGATATAACCAGGATTCTTCGAGGTATTATTAAACGGTGGAAACAGGAGTAAAGAAAGCCCCTCTTTTTCTTGTACAAGATATTTCTCTGCTGAATTAATTGCCTCCACAGCTCTTTTTCTTCCCGCTCCTTCCGATAGTACACTCCAGGATTGGCTTATAGAATCAATCTTACATTCATCGTTTATACTTGAACCTAGTTTTTCTCCTTCATCATCAAAAGCTCTAATATACCAATTGCCATCCCAAGCGAACTCGTCTATATGTTTTAAAACTTCTTTTCTTAACTTTTCCTGGGCATTAGCAAATTCACTGTCATTTTCGTGATAACAAATAGGTATAATATCTTTTAACACGGTAGCGAAAAACCATCCTAGCCAAACGCTTTCTCCTTTTCCCCCTACACCAACTTTGTCCATGCCATCATTCCAGTCGCCTGTTCCCATAAGAGGCAGCCCATGTTCACCAAAACGAGTATAAAGTATGGCTTTTTTGCAATGCTCATAAACGCTACCACTGACCTCTGAAATTTTTGGCATAAACATCGATTCATTTTGACCCTTTTCCAGCAAATCCCCCTTGATATAATTCACTTTTTCTTTTAATAGTGTATAGTCACCGGTACTTTTTATATAAGCACTTGTAACATAGGGAAGCCATAATAAATCATCTGTTATCCTAGTACGAACACCCAAACCAAATGGTGGATGCCACCAATGTTGTACATCTCCTTCTTCAAACTGCCTGCTACACGCCAGCAAAATTTGTCGTCGTGCAACCGCCGGTGCAACCTCCAAAAGAGCTAGTACATCCTGCAACTGGTCTCTAAATCCATAGGCACCACCACATTGATAAAAAGCAGTTCGAGCATTTAATCTACAGCTTATAGTTTGATATAACAACCAGCCATTAATAAGTATGTCCATAGCTCTATCTGAAGTTTTAACTTGCACTACTCCCAATAATTCATGCCAGTAATCCTTAACTTTCTGCAGTTCAATATTTATGTTTGCTAAACTTTGGTATTTTTTCTGCAACTGGCTAATATCAGTACTAGAACTACTTTGGCCCAGACCAAAAACAATAGTTTTTGTTTCTCTAGGCAATAGTTTTACAGCAACCTTGATAACGCCACAAGGATCGTAGCCCACACCAGTATTACAAGACAGCTTTCTTTGTAACCCTTCCGGTTTATCGATGGAACCTTTTTTGCCCAAAAATTCTTTTTTATCACCGGTGTAGGAAACTATGCGCTCACTAGAAAAAATAAAACTACTTTGTTTACGTAAGGTCTCACTATAGATATTTCTTGCTGCTAAATATTCATATTCGTTATTATAAGAAGATACTATATAAGGACTTGTCTCTTCCCTGTTAACACCAAGAACCCACTCCACATAATAAGTAATACTTAGATTCCTTTCAGTATCCGAGTTGTTTTTAAGTTTCAATATCCAAATTTTTATTGGCTCAGATAGTGGTGCAAAAACCCTAAGCTCTTGTTCTATTAATTCTTCTTCATGACAAAAAATTGAATAGCCAAATCCATGTTTTACTAAATAGTCCCCATGTCCTTTTCTCCCTAGTGGCGTAGGAGTTACTAACTTTTCCTTTCCTTCTTCCTTTATATATATGGCTTCTGAAGCAATATCACTTACAGGATCATTAGACCAAGGAGTTATTTTGTTTTCGTGGCTATTACCAATCCAAGTTGCTCCTGCTCCACTTTCAGAAACCAAGAACCCAAAATTTTCATTAGCTATAACATTAACCCATGGTGCCGGTGGTCTACTATCATCTTGCAGCAATATTTCATACTCGCGTCCATCTGCTACAAAGCCACCAAAACCATTGAAGAATTCATATTCCCTGTCATTTGTTTCCTTTTCAGGCGAATGTATCTCTCTTTTTTCCAAAGACGGCACCCTCTTTCTAGAAAAGCCACGTTATAATTACCGTTCTTCCTTTATCTTGCGGAAATAAATCCCTGTCTCTTCAGTAAAGACCACTTTGGCTACTGTAAGAAGTAAATCAACTTCTGCCGGGGTTAATTGGTAGGCATCTAGTATAAATATATTATGCTTATCGCTATTTTCATCAAATATCTTAAGAGAAGTAGTCATTTCCTGCAATAAATTATTGAGTTCAGTCATATAGCCATGCTTCCCCTCACTAAGCACTACTAAATCCACCTTTACTTCATTTATACGCAAATATTCATAAACTTTAAATACATCTTGCATTATGCCCAAGGCTTCACTAGATGTAACCCTAAATAGAAGAATAGGATTATCCCCTGAAATACCAAATCTCCATAAGTCTCTTTGATTTTTACAGTTACGTCGCATATTTTCTAAGGGGCCACGATAAGCCTTGGTAGAATAAAATATCGGTGCGACTAAATCCTGGCAGGCATTAAACTGTGAACTTGTCATAGCTAGATACTTAAGTTCAAGAATACTTTGCAATCTGAATTTTTCATTCATCTCTTCAATCCAAGCCACCTCATTTAGTTCTTTACCTAAGCTTTTTGCTTCAACCATACTTGCACAAACCCCTGTAATAAAGTAAACACTAACTTTGTCGAATGCTGGTAATACAACCCTTGCCCGCATACTTATAATAGGATCATCAGAGAAAATAATGTTGTTAGAAAAGGGCATACTATCTATAACTGCTATAGGGTTTTGCACCGTATTATTACGCCCAATAAATCTTAAACGGTCGTTTTCATATTCTATTTTCTGCAAAAAATCAGTATTTGCCTGAACCATCTGTAGCAAATACGGTTTGGGCTCACTACTACTGCCACGCCTTTTAGCCAGAAACATATTGCTTTCTTCCAAAAAACTGTTTTCGATAAAAAGTTTGTTAAAAGCCGGATGAGCAAGTTCTGCTCCAAAACTATTGGCAACTATCTCCAAGTAGCTGGTTAATTCTATGATTTTGGGCTTATCACTATGATTTGTCAAAGTAACTTTTCTTATTTCCAGATCATAATCCGGTGAAAGACTTACTACCGTATGAGAAGTTATATCTCCGTCTCGGCGCTTAAATTCTGCCTGATGAAGAGAAAATATAACTTGATATTCGTCCGGTTCTTTTTTGGTAGGATTATAGGTGTTACTCCAAACTCTACCTGTCTCAACATCCTTAATGAAAATATAATTGCCTGTGCAATCATAAATATTCGGTCTCCATCTGTATAACATCATATCCTTATATTTACTAAAACCATCCCCATCAGACGTTAACAAAATAGAATAATTATCATTGGAAAGAAAATGCGCTACCTGCATCTCTGGAGCCACTTTATTGACATATCTGCTCTCGGGTATTTCGTGTTTTAATTCTATTTCCTTGAAGTTGATATTGTAACCTTCCTTAGGAATATTAACAAAATATGACCCTCTCTTTTCCTCAAGCAAATAAGCAACAGATTGTATCATAGGCTCACTGTGAAATCTTTTTTGCATAATCCCATTATTTAGATAATTATTGATTCCCACTAAAATCATACCTTGGTGATGTGCCATAAATGATTTTACAATGGAAAATGGTTTTGTCGTAACAGGGTTCGGTCCATTAAAATCTATAGCTTCATAATAACCATAAGTACCAACACAACCAAGCTGTGCTAATTTTTTTAAATTCTCAATACACTCTTTGTCTGCATAACGAAGTGCTAACATAGTTGCATAAGGCGCAACCACCAAATTTTGGTTACCTAATGACGTTTGTAGCCGCAAACTATGTACCCCAAATGCCCTATACTGATAGTTACCATCTTGATCGAATTGATAATACTGCGATTCTGATATTCCCCAACAAGGCAGCATTCTTTTTTTTGCAAAAGCAATATTTTCTGCAACAACAGCTCTAGCTGTTTCTGAAAATACCGACCCTTCATATTCTTGTAATACTAAACTGGGCATAAGGTACTCAAACATTGTGCCACTCCAGGAAACAAAACAAGGTGCTCCCTTTATCAATGTCAATGGCCTACCCAGTTTTGACCAATGTTTCAGCGGTACCGTATTTTGGGCAATATTCAAAACGCTGGTTAAAAGACATTCAGAGGCAATCAAATCATAACAACCTCCATCAAGACTTTTGGAAGAAACGTGATAACCAATATGAAATAAAGCGCGTTTCTTGTTGTACAAAAATCTAAAATCAGCATTCGTCACAATCTTATCTATGGTTTTAGTAATTTCAGCTATTTTTTTCGCTAAATTTTGTGCATATTTATTTCCGTTCGCTGCCTGCTCTTTAAGAGTTGGACAAGTTGTACAAGAATAGCCTTCAAGGTTTAATATATCTAATTCTTCCAGTAACGCATCCATGCTTTTTAGCAATTCATCAGCGAAAATATCTTGAGAATTAGAATTTACTTGCTTTTTCTCTAAAATTTTTTGGGCATTTTTAATAGTAGTGGCAAATTCCCCTACCGTTGCGTAGCTTTCCTGAAACTCCAGCTCTTCTTGACAAAGCTCACCAAGCTCCCGTAGAGCATTTATTTGCACGTTAGAAAACAAAGGCTTTGCTACACAAGCTTTTAGCCCATTCTTAGCAGTTAACAAATGCCCTAAAAAGTTCCCACTATCTACCGTAGATATATATTGTGGTCCTAATACCTCGAACGTCTTTATGTTATACCAGTTAAAAAGATGTCCTCTCCATTTTGGCAACCTAGCAATAGAATCCAACATTTTCTCTATAGTACAAATCGTGGCAGACAATGTTTCAAAGCCCAAATCTCTAGCCGAAACTACTGCTAACATTTGCAAGCCAATATTAGTGGGAGATGTTTTCTCTGTGACCTTTTCTTTGGGTTCCTCTTGATAATTATCCGGACACAACCAATTATTATCACTTGAAGCATAATCTTTAAAAAACTGCCATGTCTTACGGGCTATTTTACGGATATCTTGTTTATCACTGTCTAAAACTTCTTGTGTATAACTCTCTTTTTCCTGTCCAATATTGTAAGCCCAAAGATAAGAACTTCCCCAAAGAATGGCTAATGTTGTGAAGAGAAAGATTTTTGCAATACTTTGTTGAACAAAAAATAATACTACGATAATAAATACAGACATAATAACTGAAATACGCATACTACAATAATACGCGTATTTTGTCTTACTAGTCTGTTTTTCCGTTATTGCTGCCGTATTCCAATTAAGTAAATGTTGCTTGCTTATCCATAGGCGGTATATTGTACGTAACACGGCATCTGAAATAACAAAAGCCATATATGGCATAAAAACTAATTCGAAAAAACTACGTTGACAACGAAGTCCTATTTCTCTGAAAAAATCTTTATAAACCAGTGTCGCCTTAGGACTACGCAGCTTATATACTAAGGTTTCAAAAATTAAAAATAATAAGTTAAGTGCATCAGGGAAAAGCGCCATTATAAGACCGACATAATAAAACTTCGGCAACAAGGTCAGACTCAGTATTATTACAAATAATTTAAACATGGGAATCAGACTGCCAAGCATATTCCACAATATTTTCCACCTTGATAATCTTGACAACTGGTTATGTTTGAAAAGCCAAGGCAATAACTGCCAATCGCCTCTAATCCAACGATGCTCTCTCTTAGCATAAGAAAGAAGATTTTTGGGATAATCTTCCATTATCTTAGCTTGACAGGAAAAAGCGGTTTTTACAAAACAGCTCTCCAATAAATCGTGACTCAACACTCTGTTTTCCGGGAATTTCTGGTGTAGGATATTATAAAAAACACTTATTTCATAAATACCCTTTCCCACAAATATACCCTCTCCAAATACATCTTGATATATATCGAATATGGAGCGAACATAGGGGTCAAGTCCCTGCTTGCCGCTAAATACTTGTGAAAATAAGCTACCTTTATAAATATGATTACTTACTGCAGGTTGAATTATACCGTACCCTGCCGATAGCTTGCTTCTATCAGAATCCATTTCGGGAGTATTAAGCGGGTGATTGATTATACCAACTAATTTTGCCGCCATATTTTTTAATAAATCAGAATCAGAATCTAGTGTAATAACATATTTAAATGTATTTATAATCCTTTCATCGCACAATTTTATTACATAACTAGTATCCTTATCACCACTAAGCAGACTATTAAACTCTTCAAGTTTTCCTCTTTTACGCTCCCATCCCATATAGCAGTTTTCCGCCGCATTCCATTTTCTCTCACGGATAAAAAGGGAAAATCTTCTATAATCTGAAGGGTAAAGCGCGTTAATTTTATTTATGCCACTAGTCAAAGCTTCTTCTATAATTTTATCAGATGGCAAATGCATGACCTCAGCATCAGCAAAATCCACTAATAGAGCAAAGTAAAGATTTTCTTGTTGGTTACCCAAATACTGTTTAAGAAGTCTAGAAATGCTTTCCGCTGCTTGTTCTTTCGTAAACACAATTATTGGCATCACTACAAATGTCCTAGCACTATTAGGAATGGCACTTTGAAAATCCATGGCTGGTAAAGCACCAACAGTAACAATCTTAGCAAATATTCTATTGGACAAATCAATGGCTATGCCAAAAAGTAGAAATGCAGCTGAAAAGAAAAAAAGCGCGTAGCTATAGCCACCACCGAGTATTTGCACTCTTTGTGTAAAATACGACAAAAAAGAAACTAATAATGTAAAAATTGCTGCCACTAGAAAAAAATAGACTGTTCCTTTAACATTTTGTTTATGTTTTTTGTTTTTCGGTATTTTTTTATTTAATACTTTAGCTCTGAAAATATTATATCCAGGGCCTACCAAGTATGTTCCTACATGATTAGCACACCGTAAATTGGAGCTATTTGTCTTTGCAAGTTCCACACAAGTTCTTGCTACTATGCCTTCATCTAAATTTCTTTTTACTATTAGTTTTTCTATAACAGATCGATAAGTCCCTCTGCTTTCCGTATCCATTTTCGCATATACACCAGCCGGATCTTGCCGTAATATAGCCTCTAATATAGATAGCTGCTCAAAGAGTTCTTCTCCCTCTATTTCATTGGTTACCCGCAAACTTATGAGCAATTCACGTATTTTTGCCTCAAGACAGGACTCAAACTTGCCCTCTTGTTGAAATAAATTTGATGGTCGTACCAATTTGCAATTATTTGCAAATTGGTATTCTAAATATTTTTGTATTGATGCTTCATCAAAAGACATGTTTTTCAACAAAAAAACAACATGCGAATGAAAATACACATTCGCAGCATCCTTAATTTCCGGTTTTTTTAAAAGAATATCTATGCTAGGGTTATCTGGATTTTGCAGAAAACTTTTTTTTACAAACACATCCGCTTGGTTTTTTATACTTGTTACCCAAAGTATATCTTCTGCTACAACAATAATATTTTCTAAAAGGCTATGGCTAAGCATTTCCGGAAGAGCCCACAACTCTGCTGCTGTAAACATGGTTCCTTTTTGGTAAGCCCTTAGTAACGTTAAGGTGTTTTCTTCGCTTAAACGTCCTCCCGTAAGCTCTACCATTTCTCTAGCTACCACATAAATTCTGGGATAACCGCGAAATTCTCCCTCTTGCAATAGTGGTAAAGACCTATCCCCTATTCTAGTATCACTTACCTTTTCCAGTTCTCTATATATCATCTGAAAATTATCAACAAGCCAACGTGATGCTGGTATCAAACCTATGACTTCTTTTTTAACTTCAGAAAGTTTAGCCCGAATTTCATTAAAACTATCATATAAAACTCTATTACGATAGCGTATAAGAAAATTATAATTCCCCCATTTAATATTTTTTTGCAACTCAGAGAGATGCAGCATCTTCTGCTGCATCTCTTCTATTCCAAGCACCTCGCTATTTTTTAACGTTCGCACGGAAAGCAATTTTTTTTTGACACCAAAAGACCTGTAATGAAAAAAGAAAAAAGTTACAACAAAAACCGTAATTAGTGCTCCGATGCCAAAATAAGCACTTGTCATAAATTGTTTAAGCTCTTCCAACCCACTCCCAAACATTTTTCGCCTCCATTCATCCACAACTCCGCAAACCCAACATCATTTTAGTTTCGGTTACACCCTCTAACAAGGCAGTGAGAATAAATTTTACGATTAAAAATATGAGATAACTTAACTGATAAATTAATCTGCTTTATAATTCATGTACAAAAAACACTCATCATTTATATTGTTCTTATTAACGAACTAATTCTTATAAATTTATTTTATCACAAATTGAAACAAAAAAAAACTTCTCTCACGATGTGTAACTCTTACTTGGAAAATATTCATCTCCTATTAGCCAATAGCAGTGACCGCTAGACTAGTTTTGGGAGTAAACAAAAACCTCCAATAGTAAGCAATGAATTTATTTTTCACTGTCCACTCTGGAGGTTCTACTTCAGGTTTTTATATATTTTATTTTTATAGTAAATTTTAACTTGTACCGTAATTTAATTTCCCTTATTATTAACCATAACACTGGTATCCATCACTCAAAAATAACTATTGCCTGTTCCCGTTTTATACGCGGAAATGCTGTCTCAAGAATTCTAATGCTATGGTTGAGTTCTGTTTGCTCAAGATAGGCAGCTGCCATATCTTGCCCAATAACTAAATCCATATTAGTTGCTTCCGGACATACAAGCAATGCCTTACCTTTACCAAGAACGGGAGATTTATAAAAATGTCCTTCCACAAGTTTCTCAACTCTTTCAGCCTCAAGAAGACCTGTTCCCACTTGTAAGCGTTGCATCTGTAAATAAAGGTCTGGACTTACAATAAGAGAATAGTTGCCATATATATTTTTCGCCATAAGCAATTCAATAGCCGCCGCTACATCTGCAAAAGCATTTTCTCCCTTGCTCCAGTCTTTTTTACTTAGCTTATTGGCACCTGTTGCCGTCATAAGGCCTGTGTATCCTAGTTCCTTGTTGCCAAAGTATATCAGTTTATCTTCTTTAAAAGCACAAGCTGATGCAGAAACCACCGCTTTAGAAAAATCTACAGGAAGCCCTGACTTTTTCAAACTTTCCAAATCTCTAGCCAAAAGTATGAAATCATCATAAATCATGGGTATCTGCATATACCTTCTACCCACAGTAATAATCAACCCATCCTCTGCTTTTTCCTTAAGTTTATCTGTATCATCAACAGCTACATTATCAACGCCTATTCCTAAAGGCCCAAAAACATGCAAAAACCTTCTACCCGTTAAGACCTTTTTCGCCGCTGCCACAACAACAGTATCAAGTTCTGTCCAAAAAGACTCCGAAAGATTGGTTGTTTCTCTTGCTAAATAGCTCATTAGAAATTCCCCCTTTTCGTCCTATTCTATAAGACTGCCAATTGTACTGACATTATTTTCACTTTCAGCCATTGCCTTAATTTTAGCTGAATTTTCCAACTCTGTAAGCATTTCTTGCACTTCTTTTTCTCCAGCCATGAAAAGTTCTGCTTCATGTGGATCAAGAATCCTAAGTAAAGTCATCAATTCACCTACATGAGACTTTTCTTCATCGCGAATATCAGAAATAACCTTTTTAGCTATTTCATCATCAGTCGCTTGAACATGAGCATCATATAGATAGATGGCTTCAAGTTCTCCTGCGATATCAAGTCTAACCGCTTGAATCAACTCTTCCTTTGTTAATTTTCTTTGAACGTTTCCCTGAAATGGGTTTGCAAAAGCTGGCATATTATCACCCTCCATTCAAAAATTTACCTGTTTTAATTATAACACTTTGATTTTCTAAACTCAATTATATATAGTCACAAGCTAAACCATCATAATATGTAATTTTATGTTGTGTGTTATATATATACATATACGCATGGGAAAAGATATGATAGCATAAATATTTCTTATTAAACTTTTTCTCATTATAACTAGACCTATAAATGCAATACTCCCATACATTGGGAAATAATACGCCCAACTATTTTTTTTAAACTGCTATAATAGAAGGCGAGTTGGATGACAAACAGCATGTTAATTATATAATTTAATATAATTAAATTTATGTTATGATTACTATAGTCATAGTATTGAATTTGAATGTATTCTAGCTACATAATATGGAGGCATATAAGCATGAAAAATAATAGTATTAGGCGAGGGCAGTCGTGTTCTCCTGATGAGCGCACGGCAGTAGCAGAATTTTATGCGGCAGTTGCGCAAAAAAACCTGGAATTGGTAATGTTCTTTTCTTCCAGTAAATATGACCTTGCCATTATTTCTGAAGAAATAAATCGTTTATTTGCAGGTATTCAAGTTGTGGGGTGTACCACCGCAGGTGAAATCGGACCTAGTGGTTATTGTTCTCACAGCTTAACCGGTGTCAGCTTTGCCTCCGATAGCTTTGTAGCCGTTTCTGAAAGAATAGCCCCTTTGAGTGACTTTGATGTAGCCACAGGAAATAAATTTACTCAAGCTCTTTTACAAGATCTGGAAAGCCGAGTTCCCAACATAGAAAAAAATAATTGTTTTGCTTTCATGCTAATAGATGCTCTAGCGATGCGGGAAGAACCTGTTGCTTTCACATTACAATACGCCTTAGGAAACATTCCTCTCTTTGGAGGCTCCGCAGGTGATGATCAAAATTTTATTCAAACCCAAGTTTATAGCAATGGTCAGTTTCATTCTGATAGTGCTGTTCTAATTATATTAAACACTTCCTTGCCTTTAAAATTATTTAAAACCCAGCACTTTATTCCCACCGATGAACGCTTAGTTGTAACGGAAGCACAACCAGAAAAACGTATTGTTAAAGAGCTTAACGGTTTATCGGCAACTAAAGAATATGCTAGATTAGTTGGTGTTAAAATTAGTGAGCTTAATTCATTACACTTTGCCGACTCACCTGTTGTCGTTATGATTGATGGTACCGATTACGTTCGTTCTATTCAGAGAACAAACACTGACGGAAGTTTAACTTTCTACTGTGCTGTTGAAGATGGCATCGTCCTTAGAGTAGCACATGGCGTAAATCTTGTTGAAAATCTTAAACAGGCTTTCACTAAAATTCGAGAGGAAATTGGCTCGCCACAGCTTGTGTTGGGCTGTGATTGTATTCTTCGCAATCTGGAGATCTCACGAAATGGTATAAAAGATCAGGTTGAAAAAGTTTTTTTGAACAATAACGTTGTTGGCTTTTGTAGCTATGGCGAACAATTTATGGGCGTACATGTAAATCAAACCCTCACCGGCTGTGCTATAGGTTATGATCCTAAAGCAGAAAATGGAGGCAAGAATGTCTAAGCAACCTGAATTAAATATAAAGGTTCTGCAAGACGAAATTACACGTTTAAACAAAATCATTCAGTCATTGATGAATCGGGCCGAACGTACTACCTGTGTACAAGGGTCAAATTTCAACCTGTTTCAAACTGCCATTACTCTGGAAGACCAAGTGCGGCAGCGCACTAAAGAACTTGAAGATGCCAAGCGAGAAACAGAAAAGATGGCACGTACTTTGCGAGAAAGAGAATATCAAACCCGCTTGCTACTAGAAAACTCGCCTGTCAGTATCCACGAAATAGACCTTAATGGTAGAGTTACCTTCATGAACCCAGCAGGTCTTCACATGCTAGGTTTTGAAAATGGACAAGATGTAATAGGCAGCTTATATTTAGATGCAGTTAGCGCTAATGACAGGCCATATATTAGCAATTTACTTACGCGCGCATATAACGGGGAAACAAATCATTTCGAATTTGAAAGCAGCGGCCACTACAAAAAAATGTTTGCATCAAGTTTTATTCCCATTTTAGGGAAAAATGGGCGTCTCGAAAAACTTATGGGAATAAGCGAAGATATAACTGAACGTAAAAATGCCGAAGAACAACTGCGCCTTTTTGCCTTTTATGATCCTTTAACACAACTTCCTAACCGTCGTCTTTTAAATGATCGTTTAGATCAGGCAATTGCGGCCAGCAAACGTAGTCACTATTATAGTGCGTTGTTCTTTTTGGACTTAGACAACTTCAAAACGCTAAATGACGAGCAAGGTCACGACGTTGGCGATTTACTCCTCATAGAAGCAGCACAAAGAATACGAAGATGCGTGCGTGAAACAGACACCGTAGCACGTTTTGGTGGCGATGAATTCGTTGTTCTTATCAATAATTTAGGCAGTAACAAAAAAATGGCCGCTGAGAAAGCCTCTGTAGTCGCTGAAAAAATTCGTTTTTCCCTAGCAAAGCCTTATTTATTAGTATGTAAGCAGCCTGAGATTGTTAAACATGATTCTACAGCAAGTATTGGTATAGTACTTTTCAATAGTCAAAATACCAGCAAAGAAAATGTCCTTAAGTGGGCTGATAGTGCAATGTATAAGGCTAAAGCCAATGGCAGAAATCAAATTCGTTTTTTTACAAATCCATGAAAAAAAAGTTCTCTGGCAAATGTTGGGATAACCCAATACAAGTTAATCTCACCGGTGGCCTGATAATGACCATCGGTATTTTTATGTCTTGGAAAATAGGACTCTGTTTCGTAATATCTTAAACGTTTTAATGCCGTAACTAACTCTTTTTAGGACCTTAATCTTATTGTTTATTCCCTCTGTAAAACCATTCGTTACCTGATATTTAATTATATTAGTAATTGCTTCAAACCAGCGTCTAAACGTGTGTCTACAATTTTTGAATTCTTCTAAACCTACCTTATCTACCAACCACAACCATCGGCCCAATGCCCGCTTTGCTTCGAACTTGGTCTTGCTCCCAAAAACTTTATAGAACTCTTCTTTAAGCGCATAAGCACGGCTGAACCTTGGCTATAGTGCAAGCGTTACCTTGACGGCCGCCTTATCCTTATCAATTAATTTGCTTCTCAGACTCAGCAGCAGTTTTTTGCTGTGTTTAAAGTAGATCCTCCTAGTTTTTGACATCTTGAGTTGTTCCTGCTTCCTTACTTTGTCCAAATCCCATGAAACAAGCCTTATAACATGGAACTTATCCGCTACGCTCCTAGCACAGGGGAACAAATCTTCAGCAATACTTGCGAAAAAGGCTGCGCATCCTGTATCTCCTCAATGATTTTCAAAGCGAAACGAAATGTTTTGGAACATTTTTACAGGCATATCTTCTTTTACGGACGTATAAATATACCGTACTACCAAAACCAATGTCTTTAATTCTTTGTTCTCTGTAATCTTTAATGTATGAGTTTAAATGTCCACAGTGGGAGCAGCACTGTTCTTGTACAGGCAAGGATAGATAAATGTGTTGTTCTTCTGCAATATTCACGATGTTTTTAACAATAACACCTTTTAAATTAAGACTTTTTCCGATATAATCTAATGTGAACATAAGAGTAGACCATCCTTTCGTTATTTTTTAGTCGATTTAATTGTACTGGATATTTCGCTCTTATGTTCATTTTTTGTGTAAAAAAATGTTGGAGTAGGACAAACATTCTAGTCTGTCCTACCCCTTTTTTTCATAAAATAATAGGCATAATAATGTTCATCCATTACAATATAAGTTACCACACTAACACAGAAGGGATGAACATACTATGCCTACGACAAATTGTATCGAAAAACTCTACGCTTTGGAAGAGGGTTCTGTGAAAGCTTTAGAAATCCTAGAAGATTCTTTCCTAATCTACATCGAATTTAAAAGGAAATCCCATATTTGTCCAAATTGCTGCTACACTACTAATAAGATTAAGGATTACCACCTACAAAAAGTGAAATTGGATTCAATAAACGACAAGTATACTTTTGCTTTGGTCAATAAAAGACGGTATTATTGTCCTCATTGCCACAAATCTTTTTACGAAAAAGCTCTCTCTCATCTAGATACCGGCACCGTAGCCAAAGCCAGCTTTTTCATATTGTTAGTGAAGGTGCTAAAAAGCAATCTTTTACAGATATCGCTGCGCGCTATCGTGTCTCTATAACCACCGTCATTCGCTATTTCTCTATGATTTCCATGCTTTGCCCATATAATATCCCTGAAAGGAAAATCTAAAACCCGAAGAATTAATTAAGTTGGAAAACATGTTGGGAACGGCACAAGATATAGGTATAGGCTATGCTTATATGCTGAAAGAATGCTTCAAAAAAGTATTTAAACACGATGCCTTAAGCATCCATATCTTCTTGGACAGATGGCTTGATTTAGTAGCTAGTTCTGGTTTAAAAGAATTTAAAAACATCTTAACCACCTTTAAAGAATGGAATGATGAGACAATCCGTGGTTTTATATCTCAATACTCTAATGGTTATATTGCAAGACATAACAACAAGATAAAAGTTGTAAAAAAGATATCTTTCTGTATTAAAATTTCCATATTTTAAGAAGCAAGATATTTTATATGGCATAGAAAATGAGAATTACCGACAAAGACAATCCTCACTGAATGAACATTTTGGGAGTCACCCCAACATTTGCCTGAGAACCACAAATTTTTTATTTAAACTATGTATCACAATGAAAAAATAGCATAAAAAGCTTGGATTTTCATTTACTAAATACCGTGGTAAATTTGCTCATTGCCTTATGTAA
>JAQVYX010000024.1 GCA_029004715.1 Acidaminococcaceae bacterium
CCAAGGTAAGTCAAGTATTGCTTTAAAAGGCATGTTTTACGCAGCCGATGTTTTAGCATCAGCAACGAAGAAGATCATTGACGATAGTTCTTTTGTTACTGCCGCTCAAGCAGAATTTAAAATAGTTACAGAAGGTCAGTCTTATGCTTGTCCCATACCTGCAGAAGTAAAACCCAATGTATAGGTGAAAAAATAATAGAAGCTTATGGGGAGTAAAGGAGTAAGCTATGATAATAGATGACGCTAAAAATATGCAAAAACATCTTGTAGAACTTAGAGAAGATTTTCATCGACATCCTGAAATATCTTGCCAAGAAAAAACAACCGCGGCTAGAGTGGTGAAAGAATTGCAGGATATTGGCGGCTATGAAATAAGTGAAAATGTATATGGTTATGGTATTTTGGCGGAAATAAAGGGCCCTAAAGAGGGAAAAACTATAGCGTTGAGAGCTGATATGGATGCTTTGCAAATAGTTGAAGAAACAGGATTGCCGTTTGTTTCGGAAAACCATGGTGTTATGCATGCCTGTGGGCATGATTGTCATATGACAGTGCTATTGGGTGCTGCTAGGTTATTACAAGAAAGGCAAGCAGAAATTTGTGGCACAGTACGATTGATTTTTCAACCAGCGGAGGAAAACAATCCTACGGGTGGTGCTCAAGGTATGATTGCTGCCGGAGCATTAGAAGGGGTTGATGCCATATTTGGCATGCATGTATGGCCTGATCTGCCAGTTGGGGCTATTGGTATGAAAGCAGGGCCTATTATGGCAGCTTCTGACCATTTTTCTATTACCATGCATGGTAAGTCTTGCCATGCAGCGCAACCTGATGCAGGCATTGATACGGTAGTAGCTGGTGCACAGTTTGTTACTGCAATTCAAACTGTGGTTAGCCGTAATGTTTCACCTTTAAAAGCTGCTGTTATTACTATTGGCAGCTTTTATGCAGGAAGTCGTTATAATATATTGGCGGAAGAATGCGTAATAGAAGGCACTTGTCGTACTTATGAGCTTTCTGTGCGTAAGCTGGTTGAAGAAAGGCTAAGAAAAATTTTAGATGGTATTTGCACCGGTATGGGTACAACCTATGACTTGAAATATGATCATGGGTATATGGCGACTATAAATGATCCTGCTATGGCAGCGTACTTTACTAAAACAGTAGAAACTACTTTGGGTAAGAATGCAGCTGTTACAGTGGAAGCACCGTCCATGTGTTCTGAAGATTTTGCCTATTATTTAATGGAAAAACCTGGGGCTTTTGGTTGGTTGGGAGTAGGCAACAGGGAGTGTGCAAATTATCCCTTGCATAGCAGTAAGCTTTGCGTTGATGAAGAGGCTTTATGGCAAGGGGCGGCGACATTAGCGGCTGTTGCATTGAATTTCAAATAAAACAAAGATTACAAAAGGTGGCTGTCTCGTTTTAATGAGGCAGCCACCTTTTTAACAAAATCTTAACACAAGCATAACCTTATCATAACAACTAAAAGTGTAATTTTATGTATAATCAAGCTATCAAGAAAATATATAAAATCTAATGGAGGTTTATGATGAGAAAAAGTAGTAAAGTAATTGCACTTTTATGTGCAGGACTAATGGCATTGTCTTTGATGGGCTGTGGTGGTGCGCAAAAACAGGTAAAGAGCACGGGGGGAAAAGTGCAAATTCAATACTGGCATGTGGCTGCAGAAAGTTTTGGCGGTGCTACGGTAAAGGAACTAGTAGCTGATTTTAATAAATCGCATCCTAATATTGAGGTTGTAGCAAAATATAATCCTGATATGTATAAAGGGCTAACGCAAAATTTGCAAGCGGCAATAGCGGCGGGAAAAAGTCCTGATGTAGTACAAATGGGCTGGAGCTATTTAAATTATGCCGCTGATAACTTCAAATATACTGATATAGCATCAGTTATCGCTAAAGAAGAACCAAAGGATAAAGACTTTTTTACCAAGAATTTTTTACCAAATGTGTTAGCTTTAGCTCAAACTGACAATGGTAAGCAAATAGGAGTACCTTACTCAATAAGTGTACCGGTACTTTTCATTAATCCTGAATTATTTGCTAAAGCAGGTCTTGATCCCCAAAAACCGCCTAAGACATGGCAAGAAGTTGCCGCAGCAGCTAAGCAAATAAAAGAAAAAACAGGTGATGTAGGCTTTTTCATGCAAGAATACGCTGATAATTGGGCTCAACAAGCAATTATTGAATCTAATGGCGGCACTATGCTAAAAAAAGTAGATGGTAAGGTAAAAGCAGGATTTGATACTCCTGAAGCGGCAGCAGCTTACCAATTGTTAGCAGATATGGTTGAAAATGGTAGTGGACTTCATGCTACAAATGAAGAAGGCTTTCAAGCATTTTTAAGTGGTAAAGTTGGCATGGTTTGTACGACAATTGGCAAGCGCGCTAACTTTGAAAAAAGCGCTAAATTCCCTGTTATGGTAGCAAGGTTCCCGGTTTTCCAAGGAAAGCCTTTAAAAGTTCCTGCAGGCGGCAATTTCCTTATGATGTTCTCTAAAGATGCTGCTAAACAAAAAGCAGCTTGGGAATTTATAAAATATTTAGAATCTCCTGAAGCAATGAGTAAATGGAGTACCGGTACAGGTTATCTTCCACCAATTAAAAACATAGAAACAAGATCCACAGTATTTAAAGAACTAGTAAAAAATAATAAAAATGTGCAAGTGGCACTTTCTAGTATGCCAAGTCTTGTGAAATGGGCTAGTTTCCCGGGGACCAACGGGTTGCAGGCAGAGCAATTGCTTATAGATGCACGAGATATAATTTTAAGCGGTAAGGATTCTGCGGCAAATGTTCTAAAGCAAACGGCCGATAAAGTAAACAGCTTATTGTAAGCAAAAAACATTTTGTCAGGATGCCTGCATGAGCGGCATCCTGATTTTTATAAGACAGGAGAATAATATGCACAAAAGTAATTGGCAAGCTTGGCTGTTTTTATTGCCAGCAACGCTATTGTTTTTAATATTTTTCTATAGACCGTTAATAGAAAATTTGTATTTGAGTTTTTTTCAATGGAATATGATTAGTCCTACTATGAAATTTGTGGGGATTACGAATTATCACAGTATTTTTGTGAGCGCCGAACTGCTTAAAATTTTCTTCAATACCATTTTCTTAGTATTTATTTTACTAATTCTGAATTTCGTTTTACCCTATATTTATTCCTACATATTGGGACATTTAATAACAAAGATGCAGTCCTTTTATCGTTCCGCATTATTTCTTCCTAGTACAATATCTTTGGCAGTAGCCAGTATAATATTTCTTTGGTTTTATAATCCTATAGCAGGACCTCTTAGTATTATATTAAACAGTATTGGACTTGAATCTCCGCGTTGGTTTAAAGAAGATGGCCTAGTAATTATAGCTATTGCCACCATAATTGCCTGGAAAAGTTTCGGTTACAACTTGATTGTTATGTTGGCGGCTATGGTAGCTGTACCCAAGGAACTTATTGAAGCGGCCAAATTAGAGAACGCGTCTAATTGGATTATTTTTAAACGAATTATTTTGCCCATGACTTCACCTACAGCTCTTTATGTGTTTACTATTACAGTAGTATTTGGACTGCAATATATGTTAGTACCGGTTAATATGATTACACAAGGTGGGCCTAATCAAGGGAGCTCTAACTTAGTATATATTGTTTATCAATATGCTTTTGTTTTTTTCCAAACAGGAAAATCTGCGGCTTTTGCAGTATTGACGATGATTTTTTATGTTGTGATTTTGGTAGCAAAATATAAATTCATAGATAAGAAGGTGCACTATGAAAATTAGTAAACTAAAAAATTTATGGCATCTTCCTTTATTATTAGCCATATTGGTTCAATTTTGGCCACTTGTTTTTATGATTTCTACGTCTTTTAAAGATATGAACCAAATATTTCAAGCATCTTTAAATCCATTGCCCCTTCCACCTACACTGGTTAATTATGAAACCGTACTAAATAATTTTCCTTTTTTCACTTTTTTGAACAATACATTATTTATTGCTATATTTATAACGGTTATAAAACTAGTAACCAGTGTATTAGCGGCCTTTGCTTTTGTTTATTATGATTTCAAATATAAAGAGGTAATTTTTAACAGTATGCTGCTAACTTTTTTTATCCCTTTTACCGTTTTAATAATGCCTAACTATTTGCTTATGAGTAAACTAGGTTTACTTAACACACCATGGGGGGTTATTTTGCCGCAATTAGTAGATGGAATGGGGATATTCCTCATGCGGCAAACGATGAGGGGGATACCCAAAGCATTACTAGAGGCAGCTGTTTTAGAAAATGCTAGCCCTCTGCAGGTATTGTACAAGGTGATTTTACCGCTTATTAGGCCTTCAGCAACGGCCATAAGTATTTTCTTTTTTATTGATGCTTGGAACGAATACTTTTGGCCTCTTTTGGTTTTACAAGATAAGGGCATGTACACGTTACCATTAGCGTTACAAATGTTTATTAGTGCTGAGGGGGGGAGCGAATGGGGCATAGCTATGGCAGTTGCTATGCTAACATGCTTGCCACCACTTATTTTATATTTTGTTAGCCAACGCTTTATTTTAAATACTTTTATGCAGTCAGGAGTGAAAGGATAAAAAGATGAACAATATTAAATTAACAAATATTTGTAAAGCCTATGGTGAAACCGTCGTGGTCAACAACTTGAATTTAGAGGTTAAACAAGGCGAACGTTTAATCTTATTGGGACCTTCAGGTTGTGGCAAAACTACTACGTTAAGGATGATAGCGGGTTTAGAATCTATTACTAGTGGCGAATTAGAGATTAGTGGTAAGCTCTTTAACACAATACCTCCCGGTGAAAGAAATATTGCCATGGTTTTTCAAAGCTATGCGTTGTTTCCTCATTTAACAGTATGGGAAAACATTATTTTTGGCCTGAAAATTCAAAAATTGCCTAGTGAAGAAATAAAAAAACGAGCTGCTAAAGCATTAGAAATTTTAAACTTAACAGGATATGAAAGCTATAGACCTAAGGAATTATCAGGAGGGCAAAAGCAAAGAGTCGCTCTTTGCCGAGCATTAGTAAAGCAATCACCCTATTTCCTTTTGGATGAACCGCTTTCAAATTTAGATGCCCAGTTAAGGCAACAAGCACGCACAGAATTAGTTAAGATACATGAAATATATAAGCCTACTATGATTTATGTTACTCACGACCAAGTAGAAGCAATGACAGTGGCCCACAAAATTGCAATTTTGAATAAAGGCACTTTGCAACAAATTGGAACGCCCAAGGAAATATATAATAATCCGGCCAATACCTTTGTAGCTGGTTTTATTGGTACACCACCCATGAATTTATGCAAGGCACATTTATTGTACGATAAAATTTTTATTGGCAATGAGTGTTTAGTTCTGCCCGAGAAATATAGGGAAGTTGTTAAAGAGCGCAGTACGGTGGTAGTTGGCATTCGCCCTGAACGCTGCACCTTGGAGAAAAGCCCCATGGTGGAGGCCAAAACAGTTTTTGTAGAAGACTTAGGTAATCAACGTATTACACGCTTACAGCTTAAAACAGGGGAAGAAATATACGTTAGTACTGTTGATCATAAATATTCTTTTGCTTTAGCTCAAGGCTTTTCTTTTGAGTGGGAAAATGTCTGCTTTTTTGATGTTGGCAGTGGTAAGAATTTGATTTCCTAAAAGAAAGGGGTAAAAAATGAAAATTGTAGTTAGCGACTTGGCATTTGCAGGATTTAAAGCCAAAGAGTTAGTAAAGCTTCCTAATGAATATGGTATAGAGTTTTTTTACGAATTCGGTAAAAATCATTATTGGGATAAGGTGCTAGCCAAAGTAGGTGAAAATCGCATGCTTCCTCTTGGTATGCATGGACCTTGTGTTAGTGTTAATTTAGCTAATCCGGAGGACACAGAATTTTTAGGTGCATTTAGAAAAGCCGTAGCTTATGCCCAGCGCTGTAGGGCAGAATATGTTGTAGTGCACACCAATGAGCAATGGTCGGGGGAAGTAAGTGTAATTCAAGAATTAGTATTGGAAAGATTAAAGAAAATTATAGATATGGCTGCTGATTACCATGTAAGGATATTAATAGAAAATGTGGGACTAAATACTAATGGGACCCTTTTATTTCCTTGGAAAGAGTACCAAAAGCTTTTAAGAAAATTACCTAGGTCTAGAGCTCTGCTAGATATAGGCCATGCACATATTAATGGGTGGAATATACCAGAGTGTATTAGAACGTTAGATTCTAGGCTTTTGGCTATGCACTTGCATGATAACGATGGGGAAAAAGATCAGCATTTAGCTATAGGGGAAGGCAATATCGCTTGGGATAATATATTTACTGCTATTAGGAGTTTAGGTGGAGAGACAAGATTGGTCTTGGAATATGCTAATATTGATATGCCACAGTTGATAAAGAATATTAAATTTGTTGAAAAAGAATTTTTAGCTTAAAATAGAAAAAGGCACCTTGCAACTTTTATAGTAGCAGGGTGCTTTTTTCTATTTTAAGCGATTAAATCAATAAAATCCCAGTGGTTTTTCGCTAAGGTTAATCATAATATTTTTAGTTTGGGTGTAATGATCAAGCATTACTTTGTGTGTTTCGCGGCCGATACCTGATTGTTTGTAGCCGCCAAAAGGTGCTCCTGCAGGAATAGCATTATAACTATTTACCCACATTCTACCGGTGCGAACAGCACGTGCTACACGAATTGCTCGATTAATATCTTGAGTCCAAACTGCACCACCTAAGCCATATACGCTGTCATTAGCCATTTCGACAACTTCTTTTTCGGTTTTAAATGGTATAACAACTGCAACAGGCCCGAAAATTTCTTCTTGTGCTACGCGCAATTTGTTATTAGCATTGGTAATAAGAGTTGGTGCTACAAAATTACCTTTGTCTAAACCATTTTCTGTTAGGCGATAACCACCACAAGCAATGGTAGCACCTTCTGATTTGGCTAGTTCTACATAGTCCAGAACCTTCTTAACTTGTGCAGCGTAAATTTGTGAACCCATTTGTACGCCTTTTTCCCAAGGTAGGCCTACTTTAATGGCATTAAAGTGTTTAATTGCTTCGGCGAGGAATTTATCATAAATATCTTCTTGAACGAAGACACGAGAACCTGCGCAGCAAACTTGTCCTTGATTAAACAAAATACCCATTTGTAAGCCTTCCATAGCTAGTTCCCAATTGCAGTCTGCAAAAAAGATATTGGCTGACTTTCCACCTAATTCCAAGGTTGCGGGAATTAATTTGTCAGCAGCCGCTTTGGCAACGGCTACGCCAACTTCAGTGGAACCGGTAAAGGCTAGTTTGGCAAGATCAGGATGTTGAAGAATATAGTTGCCACACCGAGAACCTTTACCTGTCAGAACATTAAATACACCGGGGGGAAGGATGCCGTCAATAAGACGTGCAAATTCCAGCATGCTTAAAGATGTTTCACTGGAAGGTTTTAAAATTGTACAGCAACCAGAGGCGAGTACAGGAGCTAATTTCCATGCTGCCATTAAGAACGGGAAGTTCCAAGGCACTATTTGACCTACAACGCCGATGGGTTCTCTGATAACTAGGCTCATAGTATTATTATCAATCATATTTACAGTTCCTTCTTCTGCCCGTATAGCTGCGGCAAAATAACGAAAATGATCTGAGGCTAAAGGAACATCAACCAAGGTTGTTTCACGTAGCGCTTTACCATTATCCATGGTTTCAATCATTGCCAAACGTTCGGTATTAGCGTCAATAACATCAGCAATTTTACACAAGAGAGCAGCTCTTTCAGTAGGGGTAGTATCTTTCCAGGTTTTCCACGCTATCCAAGCATCCTTGACAGCTTGATCAACGTCTTCAGCTGTAGCCTCTGCGCAAGTAGCTAATTCTTCGCCGTTTGCAGGGCAGGTAGCCTTAAAGGTAGCGCCATTACTTGCCGGATACCAACCACCATTTCTATATAGCTGATATTCTTTTTGTAGTAAATCCTTTTGCATAAAAATCCGCTCTTTTCTCATTTTTTTGATTAGCATACACTAATACAATAATTTACATACTACTAATACTATTGTAGCTCTTTTTGAGAAGATGTCAATAAATGTAGCTTATTTGCAAATATAATGATATAAAAACATTTTGTGACTTTTTTTCTTGACAAAAACAGTAAAGATGTTTACAATATATGAGTATCACTTTGAGGTGATTTCGTTAGCCCCGAAATGCCAAAAAGTTTCTCATCACAGGATACATAGTTAACTTAATAGGAGGAATAAGGATGAAAACATATATGGCTACGCCGTCTACTATAGAGCGTAAATGGTTTATCGTTGACGCTACCGATAAAACTTTAGGTCGTATGGCTGCTGAAGTTGCAAAGGTTCTCCGTGGAAAACACAAACCAACTTTTACTCCGCATATGGACACTGGTGATCATGTTATTGTTATCAACGCCGAAAAAGTAAGATTAACAGGCAAAAAATTAGTGCAAAAAATTTATTTCCGTCATTCAGGCTATCTTGGTGGTGCTACTTACACCAAAGCCGGAGAATTATTAATAAAGAACCCCGTAAAAATGGTTGAGCTTGCTATTGGTGGTATGATTCCTAAAAATCGTCTTGGCAGCCAAATCTATACTAAATTACATGTGTATGCAGGATCTGAACATCCGCATGAAGCACAAAAACCAGAAGTTATGGAAATTGATATCCGTTAATCCGGAGAGGAGGAGCAAATAAATGGCAAAAGTTACTTATGATGCAACCGGTCGTCGAAAAAGTTCTGTTGCACGTGTTCGCCTGGTTCCGGGTGAAGGCAATATTACAATTAATGATCGTGAATTAGGCAAATATTTTGGCCTAAAAACTTTAGAACTTATTGTAAGGCAACCAATGGAAGCAACTGAAACTCTAGACAAGTATGATGTTTTAGCAAATGTTGATGGTGGCGGTATCTCTGGTCAAGCAGGTGCTGTTCGTCATGGTATTGCTCGCGCATTACTTAAAATTGACATGGAGTTTCGTCCTGTTTTGAAAAAAGCTGGCCTTCTAACGCGCGATCCTCGCGAAAAAGAGCGCCGTAAATATGGCTTGAAAAAGGCTAGAAAAGCCTCTCAATACAGTAAGAGATAATATTTGTTTACAAAGACCACAAGCTTATGCTTGTGGTTTTTTTGTAGCACAAAAAGCCCCTTTATGTTAGAATAAATAAAGAAAAGAGATAGGAGTTGAGCGTAATATGTTTACAAAAGTGAGAAAGGCTATTATTCCTGCTGCTGGACTTGGTACCAGATTTTTACCGGCAACAAAAGCGCAACCAAAGGAAATGTTGCCAATAGTAGATAAGCCTACTATACAATATATTATTGAAGAAGCAATTGACTCTGGTATCGAGAAGTTTTTGATTGTAACAGGGCGCAGCAAAAGGTCTATAGAAGATCATTTTGATCGTTCCATTGAGTTAGAACTAAACCTAAAAGAGCACAAAAAAAATGATCTTTTGGCAATGGTTAAAAAAATTTCGGATATCAATTTGCACTATATTCGTCAAAAAGAACCGTTAGGATTAGGACATGCTGTTTTATGTGCGAAAGATTTTGTTGGTACGGAGCCTTTTGCCGTGCTTTTAGGTGATGACGTAGTTGATGCGGAGAAACCATGTCTGGGGCAATTGATTGAAGTTTATAACAAAACTGGAGCGACTGTTTTGGGCGTACAAGAAGTTCCTCAAGATAAGGTATCAAGCTATGGAATTATATCGCCTCTGCGGCAATTAGATGCCCGTACATGGGAAGTTGGTGATATGGTAGAAAAACCACAACAAGAAACTGCACCTTCTAGACTAGCGGTATTGGGAAGATATATCATAACACCGGACATTTTTGAAATATTAGAAAAAACTACACCGGGTTTAGGGGGAGAAATTCAATTAACGGATGCTCTTAGAATTTTAGCTAAAACCCAACAGATGTTGGCCTATAACTTTGAGGGACGGCGTTACGACGTAGGAGACAAAGAGGGATTTTTGGAAGCTACTGTGGAACAAGCTTTGAAACGTCCGGAGTTGCGTGATGCGTTTCTTGCGTATTTAAAGACCATAGTAAAATAAACTTAAACTTCGGGAGTGTACTATGATACTAACCGGTAAAACGACGTTGAAATCTGGATTTGTTTTTGATTATGCCAACATGCTAGGCACAGGGCGAATTCAGGTTAAAGATGTATTAAGCATAAAAGATAAAATAATAAAGGCTGCTGACGGTCTGGCGCAAATAAGAAATGCTGGCATAAGTAAAGGGCATTTTTCCAAAGATGGTATTCCTGAGCAGGTGTTGTTTACACGCTTACCTTTTGTAGAAAAAAATAATCCGAATACAAATGCATCTATTTCTAGGTTGCTTGCTTTTAGCAAGGATATTTGGAACAACACCGATGTTGTTGTGTTTTTTGGCATAGGAGGTTCTTACTTAGGAGGCAAGGTCTTGTTTGACGTGAACTCGGGAGCGTACTGGAACCAGTGCACTAACAAAGAGCGCGATGGGTTTCCACAAATTTATTTTAGTGGAAATAACGTTGATTCTAGGCAATATGAAGGTTTGTTAACTGAATTAAAAAGACAGGCAGGTAATAAAAAATTCAGCCATCAAGGCAAGACAAGCGTTATGCTTATACCAATTTCCAAATCAGGTACTACTCTAGAAACAACAACTGCATATCTATTTTTTTATGAACGTCTTAGAGCGTTACCGGAATTGTTTAATGTTGATGCAGCTGTCGTTACTGATCTTGAAACGACAGGCCCATTACAAACCTTGGCTATAGAACACAACTGGCGTACTTTTCCTGTTCATGAGGGAGTAGGAGGTCGTTTTAGTGTGCTTTCAGAACCGGGACTTATTGTTGGCGCTACCATTGGTATGGATATTGAAAAGCTCTTAGAAGGAGCTAAAGATATGGAAAACCAGTGTCTTGGCAATGAAGTTGAAAATAATCCTGCACTTTTAAATGCCGCGTTAAAATATCTTAGCGGTGAGAAATATGGTTGTGCTATGGAAGTCTTTATGCCTTATGCCATGAAATTAAAATCCTTGGCGGAATGGTACGTACAGCTTTTGGCAGAGTCTTTGGGCAAAAGAAGCAATAGACAGGGCGTAGAGGTTAATTATGGTAGAACACCTATTGCCGCTGTAGGAACTTTGGACATGCATGCTCAAACTCAGCAACATCAAGATGGACAACGCAATAAAGTTATTCAGTTTGTTGAAATAGGTGGGAGTAAGGGAACCACTATTGTATCTAATCCCTTTCCGCAAATAAAAGCTTACGAAAAATATCAAGGACTTGATGTAGATGAAGCTTTGAGTATTGCTTTGGCAGCTAACGCGCAGGCTTTAAATGAAGATAATCGTTTTAATGCAACATATTATTTGCCAGAACTAACTCCCTATTATTTGGGACAATTAATGTATTTTTTAATGTTGAGCGTAGCTTATGAAGGCGAAATGGCAGATGTTGATGCTTACAATCAACCTGGGGTGGAAACCTATAAAAGAATTATGAACAATATGCTAAAAAAGGGTAGTGCTTTTTAAAAGCACTACCCTTTTTTAGCATATTGTTTTTAGTGAGAGTCTATAACTACTGGGGCTTACCATTAAGGACGATAGGGGTATTAATTGCCGCATTAGCATCAGTTAAATGTACGTAACCGTATTTAGCCATTAGTTCTAAGACAATATTACGTCGGCGTTGGCAGGATTTAGGGTTGTCGTAAGGGTTCAAGGCACTTGGCGCATTAGGTAATCCTGCCAAGGTTGCACTTTCTGCAAGTGTTAACTGGGAAGGATTTACACCGAAGTAAATTTGCGCGGCTTCCTTTATGCCTGTTGCGCCTGCGCCAAAATAAGTGGTGTTTAAATACATTTCCAAAATGTCATCTTTGCTATTTTGAGTTTCTATCCATAGAGCTAAAAAAGCCTCTAAAACTTTGCGCTCCATAGATTGCTCGGAATCCAAAAGCGTATTTTTAACCAATTGCTGTGTTAGCGTACTACCACCTTGCACAATGCTATCGGCTTGAATGTTGACCAAAAGCGCCCGGATGATACCGTCCATATCTACACCGTGATGCTCATAAAATCTCCGATCCTCTACAGCTATAAGTCCCTGCTGCATGTTTTGCGGGATATTTTTTAGTTGTACCCAATTGTTGGTAGGAATTTTTGCATGTGCAGTTGCTTCCATATGAGATGCTTGCCAAAATATTCTTGCCGACTTAGGCCAAGCATCTTTCTTTGGTAATAAGTCAATTAGTACGTTTTTTACGGAAGCTTGAAAACCAATAGGAGAGTTTTGCGTTAGCTCGGTAGAGCTTTTTTGGGAGTGATCTACGGGTAGGGTGGCCCACCACATGACATATGCACTGACGCAGAGCAACAGGAAGACAACTTTTTTCATTGAAACCTCTCTTTGTGAGAACACCTAAATGTTGTGCTCTTATCGATTATACTGACGGTAAATACCTTTTTATGCATTATCTGCTTACTCTTACTATTTTACTAGAAAATCAAGGAAAAAGCTACCTTATAGTGACAAGGGCATTTTATAATATTTATTTAAAGGGATAATGGTTTTAGGTAAAAAACTTTTGCTTATTGACTATAATAGTAGTAAAATTACCTTACGCATAAGAAAGTTTTGGAGAATAACAATAGTTTTAGCATTCTTATGCAGAAAATATGTATAATATACATAAGACTTAAAAACTTTGCAGGACAGAGTGTTAACCGCTTAAAACAATAAAAAAAAACAAAAAAATAAAAAAAGTATTGCACTATTATACATAAAAGATGTATAATGTTGAAACATTAAAAGGAGGGGACCTATATGAAAGCGAGTGTTATAGGAGCTACTGGTTACGCAGGCGCAGAATTACTAAGATTGTTAGATGGACATCCTGAGGTAGAAATAGCAAAGATCACCTCTGAAAGCAGTACTGGCGAGAATATCGCGACTATGTATCCGCATTTATCAAGCCGTATAGAGCAAGAGCTGGAGAGTATGGAAAACATTAAGGCTATTGGTGCCGTTAGTGACGTAATTTTCATAGCGTTGCCACATGGTCATGCTATGAAAATTGGCAAGGATTTGCGTAATACTAATACTAAAATAGTTGATTTAGGCGGTGATTACCGTTTTAAAGATCATAAATTATTTGAAGAATGGTATAAAGTAAAACATGAAGATATTAATAGCGGAGCGGTCTATGGATTGCCGGAGTTGTATCGTAATCAGGTGAGAGATGCTAATATTGTAGCTAATCCTGGGTGTTATACGACTTGCAGTATTTTGGCTTTGGTACCTATGCTTAAAGCGGGCTTAATTGAGACTAAGGGAATCATTATTGATGCAAAATCCGGGGTCAGCGGTGCCGGCAAAAGCTTAAATGCAGGTAACATGTATTGTTCAGTTAACGAAAATTTCCGCGCTTATGGTGTAACTACACATAGACATACTCCTGAAATAGAACAAATATATTCAGAGTTTGCACATGAAGAAGTTATTATACAATTTACTCCGCACTTATTGCCGGTAGATCGTGGTATATTGGCTACTTGCTACGCAGATTTAAAACCAGGAATTACAGCTGAACAAGTAGAGCGTGCTTACAAAGATATGTATGAGAATGAATTCTTCATCCGTTTACGTGGCAGGGGCGTTTGTCCGGAAGTTAAAAATGTTAGAGCGTCAAATTATGTAGATATTGGCTGGCAAATAGATAAACGTACTAATCGCCTCATTGCTATGAGTGTACTAGATAATTTGGTGAAGGGTGCAGCAGGACAGGCAGTGCAAAACATGAATGTAATGTTTGGCTTACCAGAAAATATGGGTTTAAAACAATTACCGATTTTTCCTTGAGGAGTTGAAAATAATGAAACAAATAGATGGATGGCTAACAGCCCCCAAAGGTTTTATTGCGTCAGGTGTTAGAGCTGGAATTAAAGCAAGCGGAAATCATGATGTTGCCGTTATTATGAGCACAGTAGTCGCTGCCACAGGTGCGGTATTTACGCAAAATAAGATATGTGCGGCTCCTGTTTTAGTAAGCCGCGAAGTAAATAAAAGACCGGATGCTCAGGCAATAGTCGTAAATTCAGGATGTGCTAACGCATGTACCGGTGAGCAAGGTTTGATAGACGCTAAGGCCATGCAAGAAGAGGCAGGTAAGTGCTTAAATATTGAGCCTGCAAGTATCTTTGTTTGTTCTACAGGTGTTATTGGTCAGTTTTTGCCTATGGACAAAGTGCACCGTGGTATTGTAGCCGCTGCGGCCAACATGAGTACTACTGAAGGGGAAAGCGCGGCACTTGCCATCCAAACTACGGACACCTTTGTTAAAAAGGTTGCTTATGAATTCGAAATTGGTGGTAAGATGGCTAAAATTGCCGGTATTGCTAAGGGTGCGGGCATGATTCATCCTAATATGGCGACTATGCTTACTTATATTACTACCGATGCAGCGGTTGCTCCTGATCTTTTAAAACGTATGGTGAAAGCTGTGGCCGATAAATCTTTTAATATGGTAGTAGTTGATGGTGATACTAGTACTAATGACAGCATGATAGTTTTGGCTAATGGCTTGGCAGAAAATGAAATAGTTTTTTCTGAAGAACACCCTGATTATCCTATTTTCTATCAGGCACTTTTACAAACGGCTCAAGATTTGGCTAAAATGATTGCCCATGATGGCGAAGGTGCTACTAAATTTTTGGAAGTAAACGTTATTGGTGCTGCAAGTTTTGCTGATGCTAAAGCTGCGGCTATGGCTATTGCTAAATCTCCTCTTGTAAAGACAGCGTTTTTTGGCGAAGACCCTAATTGGGGACGAGTACTTTGTGCGGCAGGTTATAGTGGGGCTGCTATGGACGCTAATCATACTAATCTTAGTATTGGTGGCAGGCGATTGGTGGAAAATGGTATGAATGTTAATGTCCCTTTAGAAGAATTGCAGCCTATTATGTCTGAACATGATATAAGTATGACTATAGATATGGCAGTAGGTAATGAAACTGCTACAGTTTGGACATGTGATTTCTCTTATGATTATGTTAAAATAAATGGTGAATATCACACTTAACCGAACAATACGCAGGTATTTAATTTGTAGTGCCTTGCGGTTCCTTAGTTCAAGTAAAAAGAATGTACATATTCCTTGCAATTTGTGTTATTTAGCCTAACTATCGGTGTCTTTTTCGGTTAAGACTAGAGTAGTAGGAGTATCAAGCTAAGGAAGGTATATTCGATAAAATAGGAGGCAAAGACATGTTAATTAAGGGTGAAGAAATTGGCACACTGATTGAAGCTTTACCATATTTAAGAGATTTTAAAGGAAAGACCGTCGTAGTAAAATACGGAGGGAATGCCATGCTTAACGATGATTTAAAGAACAAAGTATTACAAGACATTGTCTTTTTGCATTGTGCAGGTATGCGCCCTGTAGTAGTGCATGGTGGTGGACCGGAGATAACCGCCATGTTGCAACAAGTAGGCAAAAAGTCACAGTTTATAAGTGGGCTAAGAGTAACTGACGCTGAAAGCGTGGGCATTGTAGAGATGGCCTTGGCCGGCAAGGTTAATACTGATTTAGTAGCTCGCATTAATGTTTTAGGCGGTATGGCAGTAGGGCTTAATGGTAAAGATGCTAATTTAATTCAAGCTAAAAAGCATTTAGCTGATGTATACGAAAATGGTGAAGTTAATCTGGTAGATATTGGTTATGTTGGCAATGTTGAACGTATCAATACAGGGCTTATTAACGTTCTTTTAGACAATGACTTTATTCCTGTTATTGCACCTACAGGTGTAGGAACTAATGGTGAAACCTATAATATTAATGCAGATAGCGTTGCCGGCGAAATTGCTGGAGCACTGCAAGCGGAGAAATTGCTAGTTTTAACTGATGTTAAAGGTATTTACTCAGACTATCGTGACGAAAGTTCTTTTATTTCTACGTTGACTTTTGAAAAAGCGCAAGAGCTGATAGTCCGAGGGAAGATAGATGGTGGTATGATTCCTAAAGTTAAAGCTTGTATCACAGCATTAAGCGGTGGAGCAAAAAAGACACATATTATTGATGGTCGTGCTGAGCATTCTATTCTTATGGAAATTTTTTCTGATGATGGTGTTGGTACAGAGGTTGTAAAACAATAAACGGCAGCATATAAAGGGTACTTAACTTTGGCATGTGTTAAACTTACGTAATCTGTTTACATTTTGATATAGTAAGCAATTGCTTTTTCCATTAATATTAGTACTTTAGTTGCCTTTAAATAAAATTTTAAAATAGTGAGGGGAGATAATATTGAAAACTAAAGAAATTATTGAACAAACCGATAAATACTATTTACCGGTGTTTGGCAGGAATCAAATTGCCTTAGATCATGGCAAAGGCTGCAAATTATATGATGTGGAAGGCAAGGAATATACAGATTTTCTGGCAGGGATAGCAGTAAATGGTTTGGGACATGCTCACCCGGCTATAGTCCAGGCTATTAGTGAGCAAGCTGGCAAACTTATTCATTGTTCTAATTTATATTACACAGAAATTCAAGCTAAGGCCATTAAGGTCATTAGCGAAGTATCGGGGTTTGAGAGAGTTTTCTTATGCAATAGTGGTGCTGAGGCCAACGAAGGTGCCTTGAAGTTGGTACGTAAATATGGTGTAGCCAAAAGCACAGAGAAGTTTAAAATTATTTCAGCGGTGCATTCTTTTCATGGTAGAACCATGGCAACATTAACAGCTACTGGCCAAAATCATTATCATGAAGGGTTAAACCCTTTGCCAGTGGGTTACGAGTATGTACCTTATGGAGATATTGTTGCTCTAGAGGAAGCTATGGACGAAAATGTTTGTGGTATTTTATTAGAACCAATTCAAGGAGAAGGCGGAGTACATGTACCAACAAATGAGTATTTATTGAAGGCACGTGCTCTTTGTGACAAATACGATGCTTTATTAATTTTTGATGAAATTCAATCTGGTATTTGCAGGAGCGGTAAATGGTTTGCCTGGGAATATAGCGGAGCACGTCCTGATATAATGACTATGGCAAAAGCTATAGGCGGAGGGTTCCCTATGGGGGCTTTTGTTACTACAGAGCGCTTGGCACATGTATTCGCACCTGGCGATCATGGCAGTACTTTTGGTGGCAATCCTCTTTCTTGCGCCGCTGCCTATGCGTCTTTAACAACTATGAAGGCAATGAATTTGGAGCAAGTCGCAGCGGAAACCGGAACTTATTTTAAAATGCAATTAGAAGAATTGCAAAAACAATTCCCTAATAAAATAATGGAAGTGCGTGGTAAAGGTCTCCTTTTGGGGATGGAGCTTACCAAGGCTGGAGCACCAATTGTAAAGGGGTGCTTAGAGCGCGGCATGATTATTAATTGTACGGCAGATACAGTTCTTCGTTTCGTACCACCGTTGATTATTAGTAAAAAAGAAATAGATGCGTTAATGAACGTACTAAAAGAGGTTTTGGAAGAATTTTAAAATAGAGAAAGGAATATAGCATGGGACTAAAAAGTAAGGATCTAATATCGATTCATGATTTGTCAGTTGGAGAAGTTGCTACAATTTTGGATGTAGCAACAAAGTTAAAGCGCAAACAAAAAAATGGTGAGCCACATGAATACTTGAGAGGTAAGACATTGGCGATGATTTTTTCTAAGGCTTCAACAAGAACCAGAGTTTCTTTTGAGACAGGATTTCACCAGTTGGGCGGACATCCTATCTATTTAAACTCTTCTACTTCTCAAGTTGGTCGTGGAGAGCCCGTAAGGGATACCGCACGAGTGCTATCACGTTTTGTCGATGGCATTATGATTAGGACTTTTTCACATGATTCCGTACTAGAACTTGCAAAATATGCTAATGTTCCGGTTATCAATGGCTTAACAGATCTTTTGCATCCTTGCCAGGCTTTAACAGATATTTTTACTATTCAAGAATATAAGGAAATTTTAAAGGGAAGAAAATTAGTTTATGTTGGCGATGGCAATAATATGGCTCATTCCCTAATGTTTGCAGCGGCTAAAGTTGGCATGAACATGGTTTGTTCTTCCCCAAAGGGGTATCAACCTAATCCGGAAATTTTACAACAGGCGCAGGAAGATGCCAAGCAAACAGACTGCACAATCACAGTGGAGGAAGATTTATTTACGGCTGCCAAAGGCGCTGATGTTCTCTATACAGACGTATGGACTTCAATGGGCGAAGAGGCTGAGAGAGATATCCGTCAAAAAGCACTGGGAGCATATCAAATAAATAAAGAACTTTTGGCAATAGCAAGACCGGATGCCATTGTACTACACTGCTTGCCGGCACATCGAGGGGAAGAAATCACCGAAGAGGTACTAGAAGGAAGCCAATCGGTAGTTTTTGATCAAGCGGAAAACAGACTGCATGTACAAAAAGCAATTATGGCGCTTTTAATGAGCGATGAAACGTTGTAGAAAACCTAATGTAAGTATATGTTACTTGTAACTTGCATTTTGTATAAATATTTTTACGTACCGCAAAAAACAGGAGGTTGTATTTGATGAAAGAAGAAAACATAAAAAAAGTTGTGTTAGCATATTCAGGAGGGCTTGACACTTCCGTAATTATTCCTTGGTTGAAA
>JAQVYX010000025.1 GCA_029004715.1 Acidaminococcaceae bacterium
AGTGGGCAAATGGTTCTCTAACGGCAACAATATCGACTAATCTGGTAATAGGGCGGTGCCCCAAGCCGATAGCTTATACTGAAGTGTTAATAAATGATATTAATAGAGGGGAAAATATAGTAAACGAACCATTGATATTGATTGAAACAGGGAATAATTTTGGTTTTGCAGGTGGTAACAATGTAGGTTTACGCTTCGCTTTAGCACAAAATAATTTTGACTATGTATGGATATTGAATAATGATACAGTAGTTTGTAAAGATTCTTTGACTGAACTTGTAAACACTATGGAAGCAGACACTTCAATAGGAATATGCGGGTCTAAATTAATGTATTATGATACACCAATCAAAGTACAATCGTTAGGTGGGAAGTACAATAAAGTTTTAGGAATAAGCAATCATATTGTAGATAAAAATGATTCACTAAATATAGATTATGTAGTAGGGGCATCCATGTTAGTTTCAAAGGTCTTTATCGAAACTATTGGTTTCATGCAGGAAGATTATTTTTTGTATTATGAAGACTTAGACTGGTCGGTGAGAGGCAAGAAGTTTTTCAAATTAGCATATAACTTAAACAGCGTTGTATATCATAAAGAAGGAGCCTCCACGGGTGGAAATACTAAGGATAAAGATAATAAGAGTAAAATATCAGATTACTATTCTATTCGAAATCGCGTCTTTTTCACAAAAAAATATTTCAAATGGTATTTACCTACAGTGTATCTTGGCTTGGTACTGACCATAGTAAATCGTGTGCGGAGAAAACAATATAGCAGGGTATGGATGATTTTAAAGATAATACTAATAGGGAAATAATGTTAAAGTTTTGTGGAGATAAAATATGGAAGAATTCTTATGTCAAGATCATGATATCCTATTAGAAAAAATGTTGTACAGGGAAGTGCGTGTGCTTTTAGAAAAAACTATCAATTATAAAGTTATTTCCTACCTACATCGGTATGCATATTTCTACTACGCAAGCAATAAAAGTTTTTTTCAAAGATTTGCTAGTTATGTTTTTTTATAACAAAAAATCCTTATAATTTAGTTCAATTATTTTTTAGTATTACAGGTGAAGAGAGTGAACATATGAATAGTTTAGGAAAATCTATAACAAAAAAGTTCGGGTATTCCTTTGGAGCTAATACTGTTAGTTTGCTCATGTCAGTTTTAGCGGTGTCGATATTTCCTAAATACATGACTGTAGAAGATTATGGATTATATCAATTGTTCTTGTTCTATTTTGGTTATGTAGGTTTCCTGCATTTTGGTACCTTGGGTGGGGCTATTATTCGTTATAGCGGCTGCACTTATTTCGATTTAGATTTTTCTGTGGTAAAATCCCAATGTGTAGTATTATTTGGCATTTTGTGTGTATTATCGACAGGAATATTTGCTGTTAATTTCTTAACGCATATTTTTGTGAATAATCATATTTTTATTATGTTTATAATATCAATGTTTGCCCAACATGTTATATGGTATAGTATTTCTATTTTACAAATGTCAAATCGCATAGAAGATGTTGCTCGTCTGTTATTGTATGAGAGAATATCTTGGGGGATACTTTCAATCAGTGCTGTTTTATTGGGGTTTGCAAGTGCTTCAACAATATTATTTATATATTGTGCCACACGGGTTTTAGTAATGCTTTATAGTTTAATTTTCATTCCGGAGGTTGTGATGGCACCCTTGAATTTCACCGTGCAGTTATGGCGTGAATTGAAAATTAATTTTGCTTTGGGATTTCCCATAACCTTAAGTGATATATGTTCTATTTTGATTATCGGAATTATTCGTTTTGCAATATCAGATGTGTGGGATATTGTTGTTTTTGCTAAAATCTCTTTAGTGTTAAGTATTACTTTTTTCTTTTTATCTTTTATTACTTCTGCAAGTACTGTTTTATTACCGGCTTTAAAACAACTAAAAGAATCAGTTTCTAATGATATGTATTTACCACTAAATAGACTTTCTTCATATGTTTTCTTGCATGTTCTTATTTTGTATTATCCTATAAAACTCATTGTTTTATATTGGCTGCCTAAATATTCTGATAGCATTATTTTTATGGGGATACTTTTCCCCATTGTTTTTTTTGAGTCTAAATTTAACTTTTTGTTAGTTACATATTTAAAAAAAATATTAAAAACCAGAGTTATATTTTATATTAATTTGTTTTCAACACTCATTAGTTTGCTGGGTTGTTTCATGTTTTGTTACTATATGAAAAATTTGGAATTATCAATTTTTCTTATCACAATGGTTTTAGGCATTCGCTATACTCTAGGCGAGGTTGCTTTATATAATTATTTAAAAATGCCACGTGTTTTGATAACGGAGTATCTACTAAATGTTTTTTGGTTAATATTATTTGAACTATGCATATATATTGGCAATACTATTTTAGGATTTTTGTTATACATTGGTTGCTTGGTTGTCTATAATCTTATAAATAGGCAAAAGCTACTAGATTCATGGAAATGTCTCAAAGAAATTATTTATTAAACATACAATAGGTAGTTGTCCGTCCGTGGAACTTCTAATAATAGTTTAAGAAAGGGAGCCATAATATTGAAATGTTTTTTAATCTTAGGCATATAAGACAGGAACGAATGGCTATTCATGCTTTAGATAAAAACTTCATGTTACGCTTGTTACCAATAATTTATCGTGAATTGCCTGTGGGCAACGTACATAGTGAAAACAAATTTATTCTTAGTCAATTAATTATAAGTAATTATTCCTAGTTTGCATATAAAACTAAAAAATATGGGTTGACAATAATTATAAATGTAATATAATAGCCTTATAAGTTAATATTGCGTATAGGTGCTCCAAGGAGCTTAATAGGGAAATCGGTTAAAGTCCGATGCGGTCCCGCCGCTGTAATGGTGAGTAAACCTCAAATATGTCACTGATTTATTGGGAAGACGAGGTAAACTATGATCCAGAGCCAGAAGAACTGCCTGTATATGACATCACTGCTTGACCCGCGAGAGACGGGGAGGGATGCTGTAGGACGCTCTTTGGGCATTTTGCCTGTATTTTGCGTTATATAGTCATTAACCGTCTTTCCATTTATGGAAAGACGGTCTTTTATTTGGATTCAGTTATTTGGTGGAGTCTAAGTATTTAAGAGGACTATTACAGTTAAAACTTCATATTACTCTCTTACACGGGCAAGTGGGATTAAATTTGGTATTCGCAGTGTTGGACGCGCTGCTGGATATACATTTGCTTTTCTAAAGTTCTTCTTAAATGCTTTGGCGTGGTGTTGAGAGTCACCTAAAAACCACCACTTTGTTGGTGGTTTTTAAACTCCAAGGCAGGTGATATTTAATCACCGTGTTTTGTATGAGAGGGGGTGCGAATAGGGGTTGGATGTAAGATATTATTGTAAAGAAAGGAAAGCATAAATGGAAACAGAAAATAATATAAAAACTGCTCAAGATGCAGTACAGGAATCAGAGATTCCGGAAATTAATTTTGATGAATTTACTATTCCAACTTATGATGAGTGGAAGAATGAGGTTATCACAGCTTTAAAAGGTGGTAATTTTGATAAGCAGATGTTTACTAAGACTTATGAAGGTATAACTTTACACCCAATTTACCGCATGGAAGATACTGATAATCTTACTCAATGCAAAACTTATCCGGGACAACAAAGCGATGTGCGTGGTGTACATGCAGCTGGCTATTTATCTAAACTTTGGACTATTGCCCAAGAGACAGACGGCAAAACCCCTCAGGAAGCAAATGTCATTCAAAAACGAGAGCTTCTTAAAGGATCAACAGCAATCTCTTTTTGTCTAGATACAGCTACTAGAGAAGGTTTAGATGCTGATAAGGCTTCTAAAAATATCGTAGCGGATTGTGGTGTATCTTTATCTACATTAGAAGATTTGGAAACAATTTTAACTGGAGTTAAGTTTGATGAAACAGAACTCGCACTATATGCGGGTGCATCAAACACTGCTTTATTAGGAAATATCGCGGCCTTGGCAGAGAAGAAGGGCTTTAGCACTTCCAAACTCCATGGTGCAGTGGCAGCAGACCCTATTGGTGAATATATTACTGATGGTAAGCTACCGCGACCGCTTGATGAATATTACGATGAAATGGCACATGCTATAAAATGGGCGGACAAAAACGCTCCTAATTTGCGTACGGTTTTAATTGATGCCGATGTCTATCACAACGGAGGCGCAAATGCTATACAGGAAGCAGCTTACGCTATGAGTGAGGCTGTAGATTATATCAAAGCTATGCAAATTCGCGGAATTAGTGTTGATGCTTTTGCAAAGCATGTTCGTTTTCATTTTAGCATTGGTGCTAATTTTTTCATGGAAATAGCTAAACTGCGTGGTGTAAAAATGCTTTGGGCTCAAGTAATGGAGGCCTTTGAAGCTAGCGAAGAATCTAAGAAAATTAATTTATTCGTTAGTACATCTTCTTTTACGCAAACAGTTTTTGATCCATACGTTAATGTGCTAAGAGCTGCTACTCAATCTTTTTCTGCGGTTATAGGCGGGATGGACGGTATGTTTGTCAAACCCTTTGATCACGTAATTCGTCCTAGTGATGAGTTTTCTCGTCGTATCGCCCGTAATATTCAAATTATGATGCAAAGCGAATTTAACTTTACACAAGTTGTTGACCCTGTGGGAGGGTCTTGGTATATCGAACCTTTGACAGAGGAATTTGCCCATAAAGCTTGGGAAAAATTTCAAGAAGTAGAAAAAGACGGCGGGTTAGCGATTAATTTGCAAAATGGTAAAGTGCAAGAAGCTATTAACACGGTTTTGGAAGAACGCTTTAATAATTTGGCCAAACGCAAGGATAGAGCTGTTGGTAATAACATGTATCCTAATATGACGGAAGAACTCTTGTCTGCTCCTGATGTTGACTTTGAGAAGATTTTGGCAGACAGAATAGCGCATCTTCAAGCTAATGCAGCAAAACGAGAGAAACAAAACGCGGAGTTTGCATTAAAGGAAGTATTAGAATCAGCAGGAAAAGATACAGGAGCGCTTATTGATGCGGCTAAAAAAGCTTTCTTGGCTGGAGCAACCATGGGTGAAATTACTACAGCACTAAATGATGGGGCTAGTAGTATAACTGTTGCACCAATTAAACCTCATCGGTGGACAGAACGCTTTGAAGAATTGCGTAAACGTACTGAAGAATTTAAAAAACGTACAGGCGAAAACGTCACTATTTTCTTGGCTAATATGGGCCCCATCCCTCAACATAAGGGACGTGCAGATTTTGTAACTTCTTTTATGCAGGTCGCAGAATTTGATGTAGAACTTAATAATGGGTTCCCAGCGGTGGAAGAAGCTGTCAAGGCAGCCCTTGCTTCTAAACGCGATGTGGCCATAGTTTGCTCTACCGATGCTACCTATCCTGAGCTTGCTCCAGCTGTATGCGAAGGCATTAAGACTAGAAATCCTAATATGAAAGTATTCCTGGCTGGTGCACCTTCTGCCGAGTTAAAGGCACTATGTGATGCTGCTGGATTTGATGATTATATTAGTGTTAAATCCAATTGCTATGAAACATTAATGCGTATGCAGAAAGAAAAGGGGATGATGTAATGGCTAAGAATCCAGATTTTAGTTCAATAGCTTTCCATGATGCCAAAGCCCCTACACCGGCAGATTTGCAACTTTGGAAAGATAGTTTAAAAATAGAGACGGGTAAATCTTTCGAAGAAAATCGCTACAAAACAATGGAACAAATTACCCTGGATCCCATTTATGACAAAAGTGCCTATGATGATTGCAAGCATTTGCGTTATATGGCAGGTATTCCTCCGTTTTTACGAGGGCCATATTCTACTATGTATGTAACACGTCCGTGGACAGTGCGCCAATATGCTGGCTTTTCAACAGCTGAAGAAAGTAATGCCTTTTATCGCAGAAACTTGGCTGCTGGGCAAAAAGGTTTATCTATAGCTTTTGACTTGGCAACTCATCGTGGGTATGATTCTGATCATCCACGTGTTGTTGGTGATGTTGGTAAAGCAGGCGTTGCTGTTGATTCTATACTTGATATGGAAATCTTGTTTTCAGGTATTCCACTAGACCAAATGTCAGTATCTATGACCATGAATGGAGCGGTATTACCTATTTTGGCTTTCTATATTCTAGCTGGTGAAGAGCAGGGTGTAGACAAGGCTATCATGGCTGGTACTATTCAAAATGATATTTTGAAAGAATTTATGGTTCGTAATACATATATCTATCCACCAACAGCGTCAATGCGTATAATTGGTGATATTTTTGAATATACCTCAAAATACATGCCTAAATTTAATAGTATTTCTATTTCCGGTTATCATATGCAAGAAGCTGGAGCTACCAATGATATTGAGCTTGGTTACACTTTAGCAGATGGACTTGAATATTTGCGCACAGGTTGTGCACATGGTTTAACTATTGACCAATTTGCCCCACGTTTATCTTTCTTCTGGGCTATGGGGAAAAACTACTTTATGGAAGTTGCTAAAATGCGGGCGGGACGTATGCTTTGGGCTAAGATAGTAAAAGATTTTAATCCTAAAAAAACCAAGTCCATGTGTTTGCGTACACATTCTCAAACTTCCGGTTGGTCTTTGACTGAGCAAGATCCTTACAACAATCTTACTCGTACTTGCGTTGAGGCTATGGCTGCAGCGCTAGGACATACTCAATCCTTGCATACTAATGCACTTGATGAAGCAATTGCACTTCCTACTGATTTTTCTGCACGTATTGCTCGTAACACACAACTATACATCCAAGATGAAACTAAAGTTTGCAAGGTTATTGATCCTTGGGGTGGTTCTTATTACGTAGAAGCACTAACTAATGCCTTGATTAGGAGCGCTTGGGGACATATTCAAGAGGTTGAAGCTTTAGGTGGTATGTCTAAAGCTATTGATACAGGTTTACCTAAGATGCGTATAGAGGAAGCTGCTGCTCGCCGTCAGGCACATATTGATTCCGGGGCGGAGAAAATCGTTGGTGTTAACGACTATCGTTTGGAAAAAGAAGATCCTTTAGATATTCTAGAGGTTGATAATACCGCGGTTCGTTTGTCACAAATCGAACGCTTAAAGAAACTACGCGCAAATCGCGACAATGATGAAGTTCGCAGATGGTGTGATGCTATTACTCATTCTATGGAGACGGGGGAAGGAAATCTGTTAGAACTTGCAGTTAATGCAGCACGTGCTCGTGCAAGTAAAGGCGAAATATCTGACGCGGTTGAAAAAGTTTGTGGACGCCACAAAGCCATCATTCGTTCGATTTCCGGTGTCTATAGTAGTGAATTTGCTGATGAAGACGTTATAAAAGAAGTTCGTGATATGACTGATGATTTTGAAAAACGCGAGGGACGCAGGCCACGTATTATGATTGCTAAAATGGGCCAGGATGGACATGATCGTGGTGCAAAAGTAATTTCTACTGCTTTTGCTGATATGGGCTATGATGTGGATATCGGTCCATTATTCCAAACACCTGATGAAGCTGCTCAAGATGCAGTAGACAATGATGTGCATGTTGTTGGCATGAGTTCCCTGGCCGCAGGCCATAAGACGCTTATGCCACAACTAATTGACGAACTAAAAAAACGTGGTCGTGAAGATATCATGGTTGTCATTGGCGGAGTTATTCCTGCACAAGACTATGATTATTTGTATTCACATGGTGCAGCAGCAATATTTGGACCCGGCTCTATTATTCCTGTATGTGCAAAAAAAGTATTGGAAGAGCTTAATAAGCGTTTAGCTGATTGATATGACAGAAACGTATAAACCAGAGTGGGTGCCTGAAAAAGACGACGATAAATTTGCTTGCCGGGTAATGTACGGCGTCAAGGGTGGTCATGAAGGTATGCCCGGAAGTAATGTTGATAGTAGTAGGAAGTCGGCTCCGGTAATCAAAAGGAATAAATTGACTGTAGATGATTACGTGGACGGAATTATTAAGGGAGACAGAATGACACTGTCACGAGCAATTACTTTGATTGAAAGTAATGCTGCAGCACATTTTTATATTGCGCAACAAGTTATACAGCGTATTTTACCATATACCGGTAAAGCCACGCGTGTTGGTATAACGGGCGTGCCGGGTGCAGGTAAGAGTACATTTATTGAAGCCTTGGGTAATAAACTTTGTGCTGAAGGCCATAGGGTCGCTGTTTTAGCGGTAGATCCTTCAAGTACTGTTACTAAAGGGAGTATTTTGGGCGATAAGACTAGAATGGAGACCTTATCGCGGCAAAAAAATGCTTTTATTAGACCGTCACCCTCGGGTGGTACATTAGGCGGCTTGACTCGCAAAAGCAGGGAAACCTTGCTTTTATGCGAGGCAGCCGGCTATGATACCATTTTGGTAGAAACAGTAGGTGTTGGACAAAGTGAGACTACAGTTCGTTCTATGGTCGATTTTTTCCTGTATGTAGTAATCACAGGTGCAGGTGATGAATTGCAGGGAATGAAGAAAGGCGTTATGGAATTAGCTGACGCTGTTTTGATTAATAAAGCTGATGGGGACAATAAACGTAAGGCAATGGTAACAAGGGCTGAGTACGGACGTATTTTACAATTTTTGCGTCCAGCCACTGAAAAATGGGAAACGCGAGCTTATACTTGTTCCTCTGTAACAGGGGCAGGAATTCCGGAATTATGGAATGAAGTCATTATGAAATTCTTTTCTCAAGGAAAAGAAAATGGTGTTTTGAGCGAAAGACGCAAACACCAAACATTGTCGTGGGTTTATTCTATGGTAGAAGAACATTTGCACAATTTATTTTATAGGTCGCCAAGTGTGCTGGCTTGTAAAGATAAAATAGAAACGGATGTTGTGGAAGGAAAGCTCCCACCAACGCTTGCTGTACAAAAGTTAATCGCGGAGTATGCGAAAACAGAGATTGGGGACTATGTTAAAGATACGTCACCATTTGCAATTAAATAATTTTAGAAGTAGCTTACCGAGCTAGGCTCGGTAAGCATTTCCAATTGAAGTGGGATGATTTTAGTTAATGAAAGAAAAGCCGAAGTTTGGAGAAGAAGTTAGAGATATAGTTGATAAGTTCGCAGAGCGGGAAGGTCGCAGGCCACGCATTATGTTGGCAAATTTTGGCTTCACAGAAAATGACCATGACATAACAGAGACTGTGACAGCTTTAGCGGATATGGGCTTCGACGTAGATATGGAACCATGGGGGAGAAATTATATCGATGTAGCACAAGATGCACTAGATAATGATGTCCATGTTATTAGTGTTAATTCACTAAAGGGAGAGTACAAATTTCTTATAGTTAAACTTTTAGAAGAGTTAGCAAGTTATGATCGGGAAGACATTATAATTGTTGTTAGTGGTCATGTTGTTGCTCATAGCGTAATAAAAGAACTGTATGGAAGCGGGGCATCGGCAGTATTGGTAAATAAAAGTTATGTGGATTTTGCTAAAGAAATTTTAAGCGAACTAGAAATTATACTTTTTTAATATAAGTAATGGAAAGGCGGTATTACAAATGGAGAACCTTATTAACGCTGGAAAACTAGAAGAAAAAGTTGCTTTGCTTGTAAATCCTATGCTCACCTTAGAAGAATTTACCCCTCTTGATAGCCGTATTTCCCAGGAAAAACCGGAACTTTTGGCTGGACTGAACAAACTGAAAATAAATATTGGTCAAGAAAATTTTGATAAATATATAAATATAGTACAAAACATTAATACTAATGGGAAATCACTTTTGATTATAAGTGGAAGTGAAAGATTACGGAGTATTATTGAACGAGAATTTATAACGGCGCTACAAGAAGCTTTTGAGGTAGAGCATGTTCAAATAGTTGGTGGAGCAGGATTTGCCGGAACAGACGCATTTTGAGGGAGGTGTTATAAGGCTATGAATATGGCGAAAATAGGCGATAGGGCATCCAGTAAAGAATCCATCGAAACATTACGAGAACGCTATGATGACAGGTATAAAAAGGCTAAAAGAAAAATGCTGGAGATTGAAGGAACCTGTAAAAGACATTGCTTTACTAAGGTACTTAGAGAAATTTTTGCTATATTACTTTTTCTTATCATTACGTATGGTTTTGTAATACTAAAAAATATTGAATATAGCGTAATTAGTGGAGAAATGACGAGTTTTTCGGAAATAATTTCAAGAATGATAGATTAGAAAAGCGAGGTTTATATGGACGAGCAAAACGCATTAACTGGTTTTATTGAAATTTTAGAACGACGCTATGACTTAAAAGTAGTGGATTCTCATTATATTAAAATTGACGATAAATATGATACTTATAACATGATGTTAGATTTGAAGTTATCCGAATCTATGATGAATCAGCTGAAAATTAAATATCCGGAAATGGATGCTGCCAATCACGTTGCTTGGAGTTTTTTCAAAGATAGGGTAAGATTTTATGCAGAAGTTGGCAATAATATTTTACTGCTATTAGATACTCTTAAATAAGCTAGAAGGCGGAGATGTATTTTATCGCCGTTCATTTAACCTCTCTGCCCCTCCAGAGAGGTTGTTTTTTTGTCAAACAGCATTGATAAATAAGAAAATGCAATAAATACTTGACTCTACTACGGGTATATAGTTTATTATCTTAAACAGTAATTATTTTTAATAAGTAAATATAGTATAAGTAGGTGCCCGCAAGGGCTTAATAGGGAAATTGGTGCAAAGCCAATACGGTCCCGCCGCTGTAATGTTGAGCAAACCTTAAAACACCACTGAGAGTTAGTCCTCTTGGGAAGGGAAGGGGCGCTATGAAACTAAGTCAGAATAACTGCCTATTTATTTGTACCATTATTTCCTGCGTGCGATAGGAAGGTAGCTAACACTTGGCCAATAATTTTATATTGGTGTGTTTTGCTTTTTACCCCTCTCTGCGATGCAGAGAGGGTATTTTTTTGTTAGGAGTTCTTGGAATGTTGAAAACACATAAAACATATAAAGTTTTTGCTTTGTTATTATCTATTCTACTCTTGTTAGGGATTTCCGATAAAACAAAAGGGTTGTCTACTGTTAATAAAATAAAAGATACTACTGCTGCCTATAGTGTAGTGGATTATGAAGGTACGGTAATTACATTGCCCCATAAACCAAAACATATCTTAACGTTGTCTTTAAGTTTTGATATTATGACTCTAGGAATAGTTCCACCTGAATATTTGGTAGCTGCCAATAAGATGGCAAATGATCCAGGTATTTCCTGTATAGCAAATGAAACTAAGGACATTAAAACTAAATTATATAGTTATCCCCTGGAAACAGTTGTAAAACTAAATCCGGATTTAATCATAGCGTCTACTTGGACAGATAAACAAATGGTAAATGCTTATAGAGATTTGGGCTATCCGGTACTTGTTTGTAAAGGACCTAATACCATTGAAGAGGTAGAAAAAACTATTATGACTATTGCAGTAGCGCTGGGTGAGAAGCAAGCAGGAAATAAAATAATAGGTATAATGCAGGAAAAACTAAAAAAAATAGATCAGGTAGTGGCAGCTCAGAGAAACAAAAAACCTGTGGGTTTATTAGTTTCTCAGATGACTAGCTATGGAGGTAAGGGCTGTATGTTTGACGTATTATGCACACGAGCAGGAGTCATTAATGGCATAGCGAAAATGGGAATAAATAATGGACAACCTGTAACCAAGGAGATGGTTATTGCCTGTAAACCTGATTTTTTCATGCTTTCGGCCCCTAGGAGTCAATCAGGAGATACAACGCAAAAGGCTCAAGAGGAATATATTAATGACCCTGCATTAAAAGAACTAAAAGGAATTAGACATACCATGTTTATTCCAGACAGGTATTTATATAGCTCTACACAAAATTGCGTGTATGCCATTGAGAGCATTGCCAATGCAGCTTATGGTCCAATATTTGATTTAAGTGATGAAAAACTAATAAAAGGATACTAAAAATCTTGAACATATTACTAGAGTAATATAAAAATGATGTAGTTATATTTGTTGACTAAATATTAAGTTAGTGTAACTAAATACATAATTATATAGTGTAAGTAGGCGCTCGTAAGAGCTTAATAGGGAAATTGGTGTAATACCAATACGGTCCCGCCGCTGTAATGTGGAGCAATCCTTGAAATGCCACTGGGAGTTATCTTGGGAAGGCAAGGGGAGCAATGAAACTAAGTCAGAAGAACTGCCTATTTATGTATACTATTATTTCCTGCGCGCGATGGGAAGGTAGAGAATATGTAAGCAATAGTTTTCTATCGACTTGCTATATTCTTAAAGCCTCTTTGCGTAAGCAAAGAGGTAATTTTATTGATAGCAACAAAATCAAGTAAGATGTGACCATACAAGAATGGACATCAGAAACATTTTGTTTTCTATAAAACATATTTTATTAAAGGGGAGATTTGTGTTGAAAAAAAGTGTAAGGTTAAATGTAGCAATGGCTACTATCATTACCGGAACATTATTATGTGGAGGAACTATTGTAAAAGCCGCAAGTTTAGATAATGGATTAAACGAGTTCTCATTAGATCAAATGGTAGTAACGGCGATGAGAACTGAAAAAACGGTTTTGGAAACGCCAGCTAATGTATTAGTAATTACAGCAAAAGAGATTAAAGATGGAGGGTACAACAGTGCATTTGAGGCAGTGAAAAATTTGGCACAAGCTAATGTTCATGCCTATCAAGATGATGGTGGAGACTATGGCGGTATGATGTCGAGAATAAGGATGCGCGGTATAGATGATGGAACATTGATTCTTGTCAATGGTAACCCCAGTAACTATATGAATCATGCTACTTTAAATAATATTCCTATTGATCAAATTGAACGTATTGAAATAGTGAAAGGCGCAAATTCTGTTTTATATGGACCGCAAGCAATTGGTGGGGTAATTAACGTAATCACTAAAAAAGCTACTAAAAAAGGTAAAGTTGGAGGGAATTTTTATGGTACTGTTGGAAATCTAACGAAAGAAGGCGGCATTAATATTTATACCGATTTATTTAATTTTGGGGTAAAGGAAACACTTACAAAAGATCGTTATGGGATTGAAAAACCTGGTATAACGGGTTCAGGACCATCTATGAATCTTAAAGACAAGAAATCCAATCAAATGTATTTAGATGTTAACGTCTCCAAAGATTTAATTTTTAGTTATGGGAGAACCAATAATAAGGCTAAATATGAAACGGGGACTTTTTCGAAGTTTATTCTGGCTAATAACTACTTATCAGACACAGATATAACTTATAATAATTTTTCTGTGGTTTATAATAACCAATCAGCAGGAGTAAGAGCGACTGCAGGCTATAATACAATAGATATTGATACAATATATGATAAGTCATATCCTAAAAAATATACGGATAACACTTATTTTGGCTATGATGCTAATTTTGATATACAAAAGGAATTACACTTACGGAATGATAATGATTTGTTAGTGTTAGGTGCTAATGTTACTCGTGAATATATGAAAAACGACTACGGAACAGCAATAAATAGGAAAAATGGACGTAACAGTTATTCTTTGTATCAATCATATGATCACAAAGTTAACAATAGATTTGATATAATATTCGGAGTACGTGAATATTATATGTCGAGTTCAGAATTTCAAGATAGCGATTTTCAATTATTGCCACAACTGCAAGGTTTATATAAAGTTAATGATGAAGCGTCCTATTATTTTAACGTGGGAAAATCTTTTGAAATGCCTTCCATAGCTTCTGGATTTAGTTATACCAGTAACTTTGTAATTAACTCTGATTTAAAACCGCAGTCAGGAATGTCCTATGAAACTGGTTATAAATATGAAGATACACATAAAGCAATTTCAGCAGATATTTTTCATATGACAGTAAAAGATAAGTTTTATTGGGATAAAGATGAGAGCGGTGCAAGCATAATGCGTAACCGGGATAAATGGGAAAATACTGGGTTAGAAGTAAATTATAAACAAAAAATAAACCCACAATTGATTACAAATATTGGAATTACGTGGCAAAACCCTAAAGCCAAATCAAGTTCTACTGCTGATTGGGTACAAGATTCTTCAAAATATGTACTTAATGTAGGTACTAATTATAGTAGAAATAAATTTACAGCTGATGCGCGTGTCTTTGCCTATTTGGGTCGCGAACAAGCATACTATAATTATGAACGTACATCATCTAAGCTAAAGGATCATAACTTAAAAAATAGTTGTGATTTAACGGTAACACTGAGTTATAGTCCAGATAAAGTTGAGAGTATTAAATTAATAGGACGTAATTTGTTAAATAGAGAAGATGTACTTAACAATTATGAGTATTATTCATCAAAGGCTAATTACACGTTAACATATGAAAGAAGCTTTTAATTGTTTTATTCGCGCAATTTTACAAAGACCACAAGTTCTAAGTTGGTGTTGAATATTTTTTTTAAAATTTCATTATTCCCTATGGCGGAAGATATATAAATGTAGATGAAGAGACTGCTAAAGGTTAGAACATTCAACTTGAGAAAAAGATGGGTAAGGATTTTAACGCTACTGTTGGTTATACTCACACTAAAGTTACTTCGCAGCCAAGTTCAGGAGGTGAAAGCGATAATTATTACATCCCGAATGGAGAATGGCATATCGGTCTAGGGTACAGTAAGGAAAAACTAGATGCTTCAATTTTAGGACACGGTGTAATTGATCGCCCAGGCGAGGGTAATTCTTCAGGAGCTAAAGCCTTTCCCTGTGATACTTATTGGGTTTGGGATGCCGCAGTAAATTATAAAATAACTTCTTCTGTAAAACTGTTTGTTAAAGCTAATAATATTTTTGATAAATTATATGCGGAGCATTCTAATGTTAAATGGGGTTCTCCAAACGAATGGTATACATCTCCGGGGCGCAATTTCCAAGTAGGTGTTGAATATTCATTCTAAATCATGGATAAAAAATAGGCATGGCAAAATAGCCATGCCTAACTTTCAATAATAGGAGTTAATTATGAAAATAGCTTTATTACATTTTGATTTGGCCGGTGGGCCACAGGAAAAGAATATAGATAAGTTATGTAAGGGCATAAAAATAGCTGCTCAAAATGGTGCTAAATACATTGTTACGCCGGAAATGGCTATACAAGGATATTTTATGGCATGCAATAGTGACTTATATGAAATTGACATTTTAAACAATGAGTATTTAGATATATTCACTGATTTAGCTAAAGAACTGCAGGTGAATATATTTTTATGTGGTGCTAGGCGGGATAGTCAAAACTTAAATGATTATAACAGTTGTACCGTTATAGAAAAAACGGGTAAAATAGTTGGCGTTCATAATAAGAACAAGACCGTTGGTGGAAAAGCAGAGGCTTGGTCAACCGCTGGGAATGTAATGGAACCCATTGTTTGTGACAACGTTAAATGCGGTATTTTAGTTTGCGCTGATGCTTGGTATGATACTAATGCTTATAAACTTGCGCTGGCAGGGGCTGATATTATAATTTTGCCGGCGGCATGGCCTCCAGGCTGTGGAGGACCTCCTGAGATGGCTTGGAAGCGTTGTTCCTATACAAGTAAACTTCCTGTGATAGTTTGTAACCAGACGGGAACAAGCAATGGTATGAATTGCACAATTGCACAAAGCGCAGTTGTGATTAATGATGAAATCCAAACAGCTTATAGTGGAAGAAAAGAAGCAGTTTTATTTACAGAATTAAAATTGTCTGGTGTTGAATCTAAATGTAAACCCTTTAAAATTTATAATTTTGATTAATGCAAATGAGGTGCTATATGAAAAAATATATTAGCCTTTTATTTATATTAATTTATGGATGTTTTCTTTTATCAGGCTGTTGTTCACAAACAGCTAAGGCGGATAATTTAAAGTCATATGAAGTAATTGATACTAAAGGCAATAGCGTTAAAATGAAGGGTAAACCCATGCGTATAGTTTCTCTAACATTAGGCACAGATGAAATAATAATGGATCTTGTTCCTGCTGAGCGAATAGTTGGACTTACTTGTTTATCTGATGACCCTGGTATTTCACACATTAGTGAACGCAGTAAGCAAATAAAAGGAAAGATAAATGGCAATAATGTGGAGGCTATTTTAGCTTTAAACCCCGATTTGGTAATAATAGCCGATTGGTGGGATTCAAAGGTCATGACAACTTTGCGGGACATGGGAATACCTGTCTATGTTTACAAAACTCCATATTCTTTGGATGAGGTTAGAACTTCTATTAAAGAGGTAGCGGAACTTGTTGGCGAAGAGGAAAAAGGTCAAAAAGTTATAAGAAAATTTGCTGAAAAACTAGAAGCCGTAAAGAAAAAAGCAGAAAAAATACCAGTCAGTGAAGAAAAAAACATAATCGCTCTGGTTCCACATGGAGGTTTTGGAGCTAAAGGGAGCATGTTTAATGATATGTGTAAATTTGCCCATGTACGTAACCGTATTGGAGATTTGGAGCCCCAGCTGGCACAAACTTTGTCTAAGGAACAAATAGTGGCCATGAACCCTGATGCTTTCGTTATTCCAACTTGGGATGGCGGAGGCATGATGAAAGCAGCTACGAAAGAGGAGTTGCTGCAGGATAAAGCCTTAGCGACAACTAATGCTATTAAAAATAAGGATATTGTAGAAGTGCCCGGTAGATGCGTTTATACTATTTCCCAGTATGTGGCTGATGGCGTGGAAATTTTGGCAGCCGGCATCTACCCAAAGTATTTTAAAGATTAGCTAGTAGGAGGGTACGAAGAATGGGTAAAATATTATTTGTTACTAACATTGAATCTAACTGTGTTGGATTTAATGAGGCAATTGAAGGATTAAGAGGTGCTCCTGGTAAGAACGAGATAGTTGTTTACCAGATAGAACCAACAGAATTATGGAATAAGAAATGGCAGCAAGAAATTGCTACTAGTGATTTTGTGCTTTTTACCTGGATGGGAACCGGTTTAGATTGTGATTTTTTGAAAAAAACTTCTGCGTATATGCAAAAAAACAAGAAAAAACATTTATACAATGTTATGGCTGCAGGCGATGACCTTTTGGAATTTGGTATTAGTGACGAGGAAAAAAATGTTATTAAAAAATATTTTTCTTTTGGCGGGCTAGAAAATTATCAAAATTTATGCAAGTGGTTATGTAATACCTTTTCTCAAAAAAAATATCAAGTAACTTCTCCTAAACAGTTGCCATGGGCGGCAATTTATCATCCTGATGAAATGCGTCCTGTTTTAGACCTGGGGGCTTATCTTGAAAAGCATTGCCAAAAAGAGCAACCTACGGTAGGGTTTATTTTTTCTCGCGAAGACTGGTTATGGGGAAAACTGGAATATCAAAATGCAATTATTTTAGAATTAGAAAAACAAGGCTGTAACGTTATTGGAATTTTTACTAATAATATGGCTAATGCTGCCACAGGGGCGCCGAGTTTAGCAGAAAATATGACGCAATATTTTTATTGCGACGATAGGGTAATTATTGACGCACTCATCAACCCTTTTGTATTTTCATTAACTGTAGCAGGATTTTTGCAATTAGCTGATTTGCAAAAACTTGGCGTACCAATATTGCAAATTGTTAATTTATATATGGATTTCAAGTGGTGGGAAAAGAATATGGTAGGACTTACCGCCAATGAAGTTTCGTATAACGTTGCTATGCCTGAATTTGATGGGGTTTTGCATTCAGTTCCCGTATCTTCACGAGAAGAGGCGGAAAATGGTGAACATTATAGAAAAGCAATTTATGACCGTATTAATATGCTAGCCAGAAAAGCCAAAAAGTGGGCTAATTTGCGGCATAAAAACAATAAAGATAAAAAAATAGCTATTGTGTTTCATAATTATCCACCAACAAATTCTAATATTGGCAGTGCTGCCTGTTTGGACTCCATTGAAAGTGTTCGTTTACTCTTGGAAAAAATGCAGCAGCAAGGGTATTCGGTGGATAATATCCCTGTAGACAGCCAGAGCTTTATTGAGGATGTTACCGCCCATGCTACTAATGATAGACGTTATATTTCTCAAAAATTAATAGACAATGCAGATGCTAAGCTTTCAAAAGAAGAATACCAAGTTTTTTTTGCGAAACAACCACAGAAAACTCAAGAACATTTAGCGGAGGGATGGGGCAACCCACCTGGAGAAGTGTTCCGCTATGGTGACGATATTATAGTTCCGGGCATGTTAAATGGCAATGTTTTTGTTACAGTGCAGCCACCTAGGGGTTTTGGTGATGACCCAGGTAAAATTTATCACGATCCGGTTTGTGCACCTACTCATCAATATCTGGGAGTTTATTATTGGATTAGAGATGTGTGGCAGGCTGATGCCATGATTCATGTGGGAACTCATGGGAATCTTGAGTGGTTACCGGGAAAAGGCAATGCGATGTCTAATACTTGTTACCCTGATATAGCTACCGGTGATATGCCTAATGTTTATCCATATTGGATTACGTGCGTGGGAGAGGGAATTCAAGCTAAAAGGCGTAGTGCCGCCTGTCTAATAAGTTATCTCTCCGCACCTATGAGCATTTCAGGTACTTACGAAGAGTTAGCAGATTTAGAACAGTTGTTAGATGAGTACTGTCATTTTAAAAATGATGCAGATGTAGCA